>CAYNFN010000498.1:0-23749 GCA_964396485.1 uncultured Alcaligenaceae bacterium | reverse complement strand
CCGGGGGTCGATGCCGCGGCGCTTTTCGTAACCGTCCCCGTACGCGCCGGAGCGCCGGTACTGACGGCGATGATTCCATCGGCGGCGGCACGGATCCTCGGTTCGCTCGACGACGAGCCGGCGCTCGCGTTGCTCACCGCGGCAGGCGTGCAGACGACGGTGACCGTGCTGCGTTACATACCTGAGCCGCGCAGGTCACGCCTGCTCGAGGGACTGCCCACGGCCACCGCCGTGGCCTCGCGCGTACTTCTCGGTTATCCGGACGACTCGGTCGGCGCGTGGGCCGACCAGGACGTGATCGCGCTCGCGCCCGAGACCAGGGTAAGCGACGCGCTGGAACGCGTGCGTGGCGGCGACGAAAGGAAAGTCGAGCAGGTGTACGTGGTGGATCAAGATCAGCGCCTCATCGGCATCGTGGACCTGGTTGAACTTCTGCGCATGCCCGACTCGAATACGCTCGCAGCAGTCCTGCACAAGCCCCTGGCGATGCTCACCGCAATGACGCCGCTCACTGGCGCGGCGACGCAGCGTGGGTGGCAGCAGTCCAGTGTGCTCCCCGTGGTCGAGCGCGACGGACGGCTGATCGGCGTCCTGCACCGCGCCACGCTGGCCCGCGCCCTGGCGCGCAGCCGGGCGACCACACAACCCGCCGACGAAGTCACCATCACCGGCGTGCTCACTCGCGGCTACTGGGACGTGGCTTCCGGGCTTGCGGAAGGCGGGCTGTGGTTGCTGCCGCCGGCCACGCCGGTGCTGCCGGAAGAGCCATGAGCAACGGGGCGTTGCCGGCCGTACTGGCGCTGAACCGGCGATATTTCCTCGATTACCCGCACGAGGCGGCGCGGCAGCTCGAGTCCCTGCCTCCACAGGAGATCGCCGACCTGCTTGCCGGCCAGGTACCACACGCAACGGTGCGCGTCTGGCAACTGCTCCCACCGAATGTTGCCGGCGCGGCGCTCGAGCGCGTTCCTGAGGCGCTGGCGCGCCATCTGATGTCCGAATCCGAGCCCGCGGCAAGCGTGACCGTGCTGGCCCAGTTCGACCGCGCTGATCGCGATCGCCTGCTCGGGATGCTCGAACCGCAGGTAGCGAACGAGATGCGCCAAATGCTCGAATACCCGGAGGATTCCGCCGGCCGACTGATGGACCCCAGCGTCACTCCGGTCTGGTCCGATCTTTCGATTGCCGGGGCGTTGGGGCGCCTGCGCGCGGTCAAAAGCCGCGGGCTGCGGGAACTCTTCGTCGTCGACGAGGAAATGCGTTTGATCGGACGCGTCGAGATCCAGGATCTCGCCATGGCGGAGCAGGCACAGACCTTGCGCGAGATCACCCGCCCGCTCATCGCCGCGGTGACGGATCTGGACCCGCGCGAAGACGTCGTGAAGATTCTGCAGCATCAGCCAATCACTGAACTCCCGGTGGTGAATCACTCCGGACGTTTCGTGGGCGTGATCCGGCAGGCGGCGTTGGTGTCCGCGATCGAATCGGAAACGACTCTCGACATCCAGACCATGGTCGGCGTGAGCCGCGATGAGCGGGCGCTCTCCGGCCCGGTGTTCGCGGTGCGCAAGCGCCTGCCTTGGCTGCAGGTGAATCTGCTCACCGCCTTCCTGGCAGCGGCGGTGGTCGGTTTGTTCGAGAGCACGATCGCGAAATTCACTGCGCTCGCGGTGCTGCTGCCGGTGGTGGCGGGGCAGTCTGGCAACGCCGGTCTGCAGGCGCTGGCGGTGACGATGCGGGGGCTTGTCTTGAGGGAAATCAGCCCGCGCCAGTGGCCGCGGATGGTGTGGAAGGAAGCCAGTGTGGGACTTGCCAACGGTCTTGCTATCGCCGCGACCACCGCGGTCGGCGTGTGGTTCTGGAGCGGCTCGATCGGCCTGGTCGCGGTTATTACCAGTGCGATGGTAACCTCGATGGTGATCGCCGGCGTGTCGGGCGCGCTGGTACCGATCATGCTGCGCCGTTTCGGACAGGATCCCGCGCAGTCTTCTTCGATCGTGCTGACCACCGTCACCGACGTGACCGGCTTCTTTTCCTTCCTTGGGATCGCGACGCTGCTGTCGTCGATGCTGGGCTGAATACAAGGGCTGAGGGCCGAGGGACGAGGTTAGAGCTGGAACCTGCAAGCTGAGCGCGGAAGCACGAGAAACAAAACGGCCCCGGAATTCAAATATCGGCCTTGAATCCGCGCTGCGAGTCGGAAGGGGTTTCACTCGGCCCT
The DNA here is from genome assembly GCA_964396485.1 of uncultured Alcaligenaceae bacterium. Classification (GTDB taxonomy): domain Bacteria; phylum Pseudomonadota; class Gammaproteobacteria; order Burkholderiales; family JACQAP01; genus JACQAP01. Next base: position 21,528 of record CAYNFN010000498.1, on the reverse strand, counting down.
CGTACCTCAAACCTTGACATGGACTCAGCCAGTCACTCGCCTCGTTTAAACCTTTCGATGTAAGGGTCCACCAAGGCCGCGCGGGAACGCACCGTCTCCCGCGCCTCGTTGGCGACTGCTTCCAGGTGCACGTGCAGGACGTGGACGCCTTGCAGCACCATCATCTTGACGTACTCCACCCCGGGACCGCGGCTGGCGAAACGCACCGCGTCCGGATACTTGGTGAGGTCGTAGATGTCGTCGAAGTGGCTGCGGATCTCGTAGGTGGTCTTGCGCAGGTCTTCCATTTCCTGCTCCGACCCAGGCACGCCGTACTTGAGGCGATCGGTGAAGGTGTAGGTCTGCAGCGTGAGCTCGCCCACGAACCACTCGATCACCCGCCGCTGCAACTGGCCGCCTTCGGTCTGGAAGTGCACCGCGATCTCGTCGGCCTCTTCGCCGTTGAGCAGCGTGGCGACCTGCTTGGACCAGGCCTCCCGGACCCAGACCCCGTTCGCCACCCTGCGCTGGATCAAGGCATCCGTGCCTTGCACGAGTTCCCGCTCGGCGGCCTGCCACTGCGGTGAATCGAGATTCCAGGTCTCCTTCCTCAGCCCGGCGGCCCTGCCCTTCTGGTACAGCAGGTCACGCGCGGCCCCGAGCGCCGCCTGCTTGACGTAGACCCGCCCGATGTTCACCGACAGCGACGGATCGTGCGCCTCGATCAGCCTCGACACCGCGTCGAGCTTTAGTGCCTCCTCGGACATGTCCCGTTCGGCCTGCGCCACGGACACAAAAAAGGCCGCGGCCAGGGCGGCTATCCAACCCATCCACTTCACTCGAACCTCCCGAAAAGTACTAAACAGCGCTTGCCATTGGGCGAAGACGCGCGCCAACAGTCCCCCCTCGCGTTTCGTGCGGCGAAACGGTGGCGTTTAAACCTCGCATTTTAGGCCAATGACCGCCATTCAAATCTAGACCAAAATGCTGTTCCGTGGCGGTCCTTTGCGCCGGCACCTCGCGGGGTTAGCATTGTGCCGACAATCCGCAGGATGGCACGGCCCTGACGCCGGCGTGCGCCCGCGCCGGAGCACAGCAGGTAAGAACCGATAAATAGTGGCCGCCGACAAGCACACTCTGGTGGTTCTCGATCCGGGGCATTTTCACGCCGCGCTCACCCTGCGCCAGCGCCATCCACGGCTCAGTGACGACGTCCATGTCTATGCCGCGGATGGGCCGGACCTGGAGAATTTCCTGCGCATGGTGCGGAGCTTCAACCAGCGCGCCGACGATCCGACGCGCTGGAAACTCCACGTTTATTGCGGAAAAGACCCTCTGCAACGCCTGCGTTCCGAACGGCGCGGCGACGTCGTGATCATCGCCGGAAAAAACCACAGCAAGATGGCATCGATCCACAGTCTGCACGCGGACGGCTTCTTCGTGCTCGGCGACAAGCCCTGGCTGATCGATCCAGGCCAGATCGGGATGCTTAACGAAGCGGCAACAACGCCGCCACTGGCGATGGATATCATGACGGAACGGCACGAAATCGCGACCCGGTTGCAGGTAGCGCTCGCCGCGCAGCCCGCAGTATTCGGCCGCCTGCGCAACGATGGCGGCAAACCCGCCATTTCGATGAAGAGCGTTCACCATCTTTACAAAGTCGTCAACGGCGTGCCGCTGGTGCGGCCACCCTGGGTTTTCGATGTCGCCGTGCAGGGTGAAGGCATCACCGATGTCACCACGCACCTGGTCGATCTCGCGCAATGGATAACCGGCGGCGGGGAGGCCTTCGATTGCGACCGCGACGTCGAACTGCTGTCCGCGCGGCAGTGGCCGACCGAGGTGCCGCGCGACATGTTCAGACGCATTACCGGCATCGATGAATTCCCCGAGGTTATCCGCGATCGGATCGCCGACGGCGTGCTTTCCTATGTCTGCAATGCGGCGATGCGCTTCCGGCTGCGCGGCACTGCCGTTGCGATCGAGTCCCACTGGGCGCTCGCAATTGCGGAGGGCGGCGGGGACACACACTACGAACTGGTACGCGGAACAGCCGCCGATCTGATTGTCGAACACAGCGGGCGGACGCACTATGTGACGGAACTCACCGTTCGGCCGGTCGAAGGCGGCGCAGGTTACGCAGCCGCACTCGGGAGTGCGATCGAATCGCTCCAGGATGCATTCCCGGGCCTTGGGATCGAACCCTCGGCCGGCGAGTTCCGCATCACCATTCCGCATGCGCTGCGGACCACGCACGAACAGCACTTCGCCAAGGTACTCGACCAGTTTCTCAGCCACATGGACGGCGGCGAGTGGTCAGACAATTGCGGACGCGATCTGGTCGCCAAGTACACGCTGCTCGCCCGCGCCGCGGAATTATCCCGCCGCAACGCCTGACGGCCCGCGCGCGCTTGCCCGGCCGGCTCCATTTCGCTCTTTTCTACCCGGCGCCATGGGGTTAGGATGGCGGGAAATGCCGTGACGACGAGACGACGAGACGACGTGACGCTCGTAACGGCCCGTAAGGGGGAGAAAAATGAAACTCGGATTCATCGGGGCGGGCTTCGTCGCCCACTTCCACGCGATTGCCATTCATCAGGTACGCGGGCTCGAGATCGCCGGCCTTCTCAGGCGCAGCGGCGCGGAGGCGCTGGCAGGCTTTTGCCGCGAGCGCAAGGTGGGCGAGGCGAAGCTCTTCGAGACCATCGGCGAGATGGCGAAGCACGTCGATGTCCTTGCGCTCTATGTTCCCAACTACGCCCGCCTCGAAGTCATGGAGCAGATCGTCGCCGCGGTCAATGCCGGCGCGAAGCTCAAGGGCGTGATCGTCGACAAGCCGCTCGGCCGCAACATGAAAGAAGCCCGGCGCCTGGTCGAGCTGGCGCGCGAGGCAAAACTGCCGACGGCGTACTTCGAGAACCAGATTTTCATGAAGGCGATCCGCACCCAGCGCGACCAGCTTCGGCCGGTGGCGCGCTCGATGGGTCCGCTGACGCTGACGCGCTCCGCCGAAGAGCACGGCGGCCCGCACGAACCGTGGTTCTGGGATCCGACCCGCCAGGGCGGTGGCGTGTTGCTCGACATGGGCTGCCACAGCATCGCGGTCGGCCGCTACGTGCTCACCCCGCCCGACAAGGATCTGCTGTTCCTGCAACCGCTCTCGGTCAGCGCCGACATCGGCCTGCTCAAATGGGGCCAGAAGAAGTGGCGCGAGCAGCTGCTCAAGGATCGCGGCGTGGATTATTCGAAGACCCCGGCCGAGGACTTCGCCACCGGGATGATCACCTACCGCAATCCCGAAACCGGGCAGATCGTGAAGTCGCAATTCACCGACTCGTGGATGTTCGAGAAACAGGGGTTGCGGCTGTTCATGGACGGCATGGGGCCGGGCTACGCATTCGAGATCAACACGCTGGTCTCTCCCCTTAACGTGTTCATCGGCGACGTGGCGGCGCAGGCAATCGCCGACCAGGAAAGTGCGCTGGAAAAGGCCACCGCGAGCCGCGGGCTGCTGGCGGTGCAATACAACGAAGCTGACCTCTATGGCTACACCGACGAGAACGTTGACATGCTGGAGGCGTTCTCGGCCGGCCGCAGTGCAATGCTGTCGTGGGAATACGGCCTGGAGATCCAGAGGCTGGTGATGGCGAGCTACCTGTCGGCCGAGAAAGGCAGGACCATAGACCTCACCGACAAGGCCACGATTGCGGAGCTGGATGCTTACGTGCCGTTGATACAGCAGGGCAAGGGCGGCGCGCAGTTGTTGCGATGAACACGAAACCACAACGCGACGGTTTCCCGATTCTGCGTGACCGGATTGCTCCGGCCCGAGCTCCCGCCGCCACTTGCGGAACTTCGATGCGCCGTCGGTGTTCTGCGCTGCGGGGCTTGCTCCTGGCTACGGCGCTGATCGCCAGCGCTCTGCTGGCGGCCGCGCCGGCCGGCGCCTTGCCCTGGCTCCAGGGCAAGTTCACCGGCGAGGAAATGCTCGCCCACTGCAAGGCGACGGACAAGGACCCGATGCAGGATTTCGGCAGGGGCATCTGCACGGGATTCATAGACGGCTTCGCCGCCGGTCACTTTGCCGCGGAAACCTGGCATGGGTTTCACCACCGCGACGAAAAGATGGACGACATTTTCGGACATCTGTGCGTGCCGGAAGGAACGACGCGAGGCCAGTTGGCCCGGGTTTTCATGCAGTTCCTGGAAAAGAATCCGGAAAAACTCAAACTGCCGGCCGGGCTGTTGCTGGATGATGCATTGCGGGAGTCGTTTCCCTGCCCCAAATAAATAAGCAGTGGGGATCTCCGTGTGCGTTGACAAGCTGTTGAGCGCCGAGCGAGCTCGTCGCTTTTGAACTTGGCGCTGCTGAAGACGGACGAAATTCAGTGGTGCTGCGTTTCTGCGAGTCTCTCCGCGACAACGCCGTTTCGGTCGAAAAGTCGGCCATTCCCCATGAATGGATCGCCACGCTCGGCACGGGCTACGTCGACACCGGATTCGTGAAGTGCGTGGATGGGTCATGACGTCCGCAATCGCTCGGTGTAGCATAAGCTCGTGTCGCGGCGATCCGTCTTCGCGGGCGACACCACAAGAGGAGGAAATTTCATGGCCAACAAGAACGCCGGCGAACCGATCTACAAAGTTATCGAGGTGATTGGAACCAGCACCAAGTCCTGGGAAGATGCCGCCACCAACGCGGTGGAGACCGCCGCCAAGAGCCTGCGCGATCTGCGCATCGCGGAAGTGGTGAAAATGGACATGAAGGTCGATGGCGGCAAAGTCGTCGCTTTCCGCACCCGGGTCCTGGTGTCCTTCAAGTACGACGTCTGAAGTACAGGGAAGCTCTGCATGAGTCCCGCATGCGCAACTCATGCAGAACTTCCCTGGCCGCGCCGGGCGTCACCAACCCGGAGGTTCGCCGCAGCGCCTGGCGGCCAAAGGCAATGGCCGGCGGTCCGGCCGCATGTCGGCGCGCCGGCTCGTTGCACGTAACGCCGGCAAGATCATCGGGAAGGAAGAGATCATGCACGCGATCACCCGCGTTCTTGTTTTCGGAGCCCTGCTGAGCATCGGCTCCGCCCACGCTTTGACGGTGGCGTACACCACGGAAGGCCCGATGATGAGGGATGCGCGGCTTGCAACGTTCATCGGCCCGCAGATTGGCGGCCCGATCGCGGCGCTTCCTGACCTGGAAAAGGGCGGCACGCATCGGCTGTCGGTACGCCTCAACTCGAAGTACTTTTCCGAAGACAAATCCTTCCTTTACCTTGTCGAGTTCGAGGTCCAGCAGCGCGTCACCGATCGCGACAGCGGCAAGGTGCTCTTTGCCACGCTCGCCAAGTGGTATTCGTGGGGCATCGTTCCTTCGGAGTCGGAATTGCGCAAGAACATTGCGCAACTCATCACCGGCAAAGTCAACACCTGGACCCCGGAATGAACGGGCAGGAGCGGCGGCGTGCTGCAAGGGAGCCGGATTTACCCCTGCCGCTGACGCACGTGCAACGCCTGCTCCGCGGAATCCGCGTCCGGCGGGCAACCGCCCGCCGCATCGCGGCTCCACTCGAACGTCAGGACCGGCGCCACCGCACTTGCGGCGGCAATGATCTCGTCCACCATGTCGGGCAACAACGCGATGCAGGTCGTGTATGCTTCCGCCGGGAATCTGCCAACGACCCGGTAGATTTCCGGTCCTTCCGGTCAGATCTTGTCCATGATCTAAATGCCGTCGGTCCCTGACGATACGAGCGTCAGGTGAAACGCCGCGTCCTGCCTTATGCCGGGGCGCCGCACGATGCGTTTGATCGCGTCTTCCAGCAGTTCCTTCTTAGCCATGGTCTCTCCGATTTCGTTTGTACCGGTGCCCGGACGGGATTGCGCCGCGCCCTCGCAAAAGGACAACGGCTGGAAAGACAAAGTTCCTCGCCGCGTTCCGTGTCGCCTCTCGGCGACATGGCGATCGCCATTCAGGTTTGCGGAAGCGTGCGCCAAATATTCGGGAAACAATCGCCTTTGCGAGCGCCGTACGGAATCGATCCCGCGCGATTTCCCTTTGCGCATGCGTCAAGCGACGCAGCAATTTCCGCGCCGACAGAAAAACGGGCACCAACCGGTGCCCGTTTTTCTTGAACGCGTACTACAGTTGCGCGTCGAGTTTACATCAGGCCGAGTTTCTTTTTGGCCGTCTCGATGCACTTCGTTTGCTGGCTGCCGCTCAGCGATTCGCATTTCTTCAGCGCGGCCACATACTCCTGTTCCTTCGCGGAGACATCACCGCTCTGGCCCGGCTGAGCCTGCGGAGCCTGCTGGGTCGTGCGGGGTTCGTCTGCAGCGACGGCGAATCCGTTCATCGCCAACGCCAGCATGCAGGCAGCTAATACAGATAACAGCTTGTTCATCTCGATCTCCTTTACCATTTTGTGAAAAATGAACGAGGTACACGACAATCCGCTTGCACGCGGCCACGAGGGTCTTGTTACGGTGAGACGTTTGTCGCGCCCTGTCGAAGCGGCCGGTACAGGCCGCTTCGAGAAGTTAGTCAGACATCGACGAGTTGAGTTCAGAAAAAATACGTCGCCGATCGGCGACAGCGCCGAGCGAGAGATTCGTGCTGAGTGCTGAGATAAAACTGGTGGCTAGTAAGAGTCTGCTTCGCACTTCGTATACTTCTAGTGTCCTGTTCCGCTAATTCGTGGGATAACTTGTGAACCTTGGAAGCCAGTCCCACAATCTATTTCACAGCAATCCATCATCGATCTGAAAACCCGCGAAATCGGCGTCAGGCTGCGCCGACGCTCTCATGGCTGGCCTCGAGCCAGCAATTCAGCTTTCCACGAGCACCGTCAGCTTGTGCAGAAATTCGAGCGCGCGATCGAGTTGGCAGTCGCCGTTCTTCGCGCCGATGGTTGCGGTTGCCGCCGGTGCGACAACGGCATCTTTCGCGCCATGCGCCTGCTCCGGTGACGGCTGCGCGCACGCGGCGCGGTCCGCTTTCGTCGGCTGGGCTTCCGCCGCGGCCGGCCGCACACCGGCGACTGCGTCGATTGCCGCTTGCTCGACTTCGATGTCCGGCGTGATGCCACTGCCCTCGATGCGGCGTCCGTCGGGCGTGTAAAAATACGCGGTAGTCAATTTCAGCGCGGCACCGTTGCTCAGTGGAACAACAACCTGCACCGAACCTTTGCCGAAAGTCTGCGTGCCGACAACGGTCGCGCGACGGTGGCTCTGCAGCGCGCCGGCCACGATCTCCGCCGCGGAAGCGGAGCCGCCGTTGACCAGCACCACCATGGGAACGGTCTTCAGCGCAAGGCTGAGACTCTTCGGGAAGTCTTCCGCGGGGCGCGCATCGCCTTCCGCCCTCGTCCGGAGCCGCATCCGCGATTCTTCCACTGCGCTCTCGGTGTACACGACCAGAATGTCCTCGGGAAGAAATGCCGCCGACACCGCGACAGCGGCCCTGAGCAGGCCGCCGGGATTGTCGCGCAGGTCGAGAACGATGCCTTTCAGGCTGCTGCTGCCGTCCGGCCGGAACATTCCGGCAAGGACGCCGAGCATCTTATCGGCCGTATGCTGGTGGAAATGGGTGATCTGCAGGTAGGCGTAGCCGGGATCGATAGGCGCGGACTTCACGCTGCGACTCTGGATGATCCCGCGCGTCACGGTCACGACGCGCGGCTCGGCGTCGCCCCGGCGTAGCACGGTGAGCACGATGCTGGTGTCGGGCTCGCCGCGCGCGTGCTGGATCGCCTGTTCCAGCGTCAGGCCGGCGACGCTGACTTCGCCGAGCCGGGTGATGAGGTCGCCAGGCTGCAGGCCAGCGCGCCAGGCCGGTGTATCCTCGAACGCCGAGATTACCTTGACGGCGCCGCCTTCCATGCCAACCTCGATGCCGAGGCCGCCGAATCTGCCCACGGTATCCTGCCGCAGCTCTAGGTAGGCTTCCGGGTCCAGATACTCGGAGTAACGGTCCAGGCCCTGGATCATGCCGCTGATCGCGTCTCCGACCAGCTTCTTCTCGTCGAGCGGGCCGGCATAGCGGGCCTTGATCTGCTCGAAAACTTCGGCGAACGCGCCCAGAGCATCGCCCTTTGCGGTTTCATTCGCGCCGGCGTCCGGGCCGAAATGGGTAAGCGCGGCAAACAGGAAACCGAGCAGAACGCCTTTCGCCCTTCCCCAGGACCGATTCGTGCTCAAATCGCGCGCAACGCGCCGCTGCGGTCTACCCACCTGGTTCATTGTCCGATGCAACTTGAACCTCCCACCCAGACGCACACTCCGTATCCTACGGCAAACCCGGGCCGGGCTTAAGAGCGCACTCTACAGACGATACCCGCTGTTGCTGCTGTGAAACGCATCGGCTGTCGGTACGCCTGAACTCGAAGTACTTTTCCGAAGACAAATCCTTCCTTTACCTTGTCGAGTTCGAGGTCCAGCTGCGCGTCACCGATCGCGACAGCGGCAAGGTGCTCTTTGTCACGCTCGCCAAGTGGTATTCGTGGGGCATCGTTCCTTCGGAGTCGGAATTGCGCAAGAACATTGCGCAACTCATCACCGGCAAAGTCAACACCTGGACCCCCGAATGAACCGGGGAGATTGCCGCGTTCGGGAAATAACCCGGGTTTACCCCTCCGGCGGCAGCCGGTAGAATGAAGCCGTCGTGTATGCACCACGCGTAGTGTACTGACACCCCCTTCGGGTTGACATTGGTCGGGGGTTTTGTCTTTCTGCTCCCCCGTTTTGGAGACGCCGATATGGCCAGGAAACTGTCGCCCGAAGAAGCCGCCGTGATGATCATCCGGCGCCGGCTTCAGCAAATCGAGACCACGAAACAGGCGTCACGGCGCAGCGGCGAACCCGAGAAGTCGCGCGTGAGCAAGGCACAGCCGTCGAAACCTTCCCGCGCAGGACGCTGAGGACACTTCCGCAGATCAGCCCCGTCCCGGCCGTGCAGGGAAAGTTCGATCAGAGCTTTCCCGATGGTTCCACAGCTCGGCTTTCCAGAATCGACTTCCCAGCCGCATCTGATCGGGCGATTACGCAGTGAATAAAATTTTCATCCACGACCAGTTGATCCGGTTCTCCCACTGCGACCCGGCCGGCATCGTTTACTTCCCGCGTTTCTTCGATCTCGCGCATGCGACGATGGAGGACTGGTTCGCAAGCGGCGTCAGCCATCCGCTGCCCGATCTCATCCGCGAACGGCGCATCGGTACGCCGACGGTGAGCATCCAGTGCGACTTTGCGTTGCCGCTCAGAATGGGAGACACGCTGCGTTTCGAGCTGCGGGTGCCCAAATTGGGCAGCGCCTCGGTGCAGCTTGCCTACAGCGGCAAAAAGGACGGCGTCGAACACCTCAAGATCCAGCAGACCATCGTCTTCATGGCGCTCGACGCCGGCCGCGCCGTGTCAATTCCCGAAGATCTGCGTCTTCGCATCGAAGAATATCTGGTGGGATGAGGCGATAAGGTCAAAAGCGCAACGCGCTTAACGCAAAGGCCGCAAAGTAAAAAGAAAGAAAGTCAAAAGCGAAACGCGTTCAACGCAATGGACGCAAAGGTACGCGATGGAAATCCTGTATGAAATTCAAGTTTGCACCGGTCATGCGGTATGCCGTTACGTTCGTCACTACATCACTCGTCAGAAATGTGCCGGAGAACGCGGAGGACGCCCGAATTTGTGCGTTCTCAGTTATGCGTACGCCGCTTGGCCGCTCCTAACATGTGCCTCGTGTTTCCTTTGCGTACCTTAGCGGCCTTTGCGTTGAATGCGTTTAGTTCTTGACCTTCTCTCCTGTTTCTTTGCGCCCTCTGCGTTAACGTTTTTATCACCGGCCTTAGTCAGGCTGGTGTGGGCTGATGCAAAGAGCGGAGTCTGCTACTCTTAAAGCATCACTCGGTTGGAAAGAAACAGACATCATGACCAAATTCGCCGCTGGTCCCGATCGATCCTCGCGGATCATGCTCGCGCTAGCCTGCCTGTTGTGGCCGGCCCTGACGCTGGCACACGTGGGCCAAGGCGACATCTCGGGCGGTTTTCTCGCCGGCGTGGCGCACCCGGTACTCGGACCCGATCACGTGGTGGCGATGGTGGCGGTGGGCATATGGGGTGCCCAACTCGGCGCGCCGGCAATCTGGGTGCTTCCGGTGACCTTCCCGATCGTCATGGCCTTCGGCGGCGTGCTGGGTGGCCTCGGAGTTGCCATCCCCGGGATCGAAATAGGCATTGCCCTTTCCGCCATCGTACTCGGAGGCATGATCGCGATTGCCAGGCGCCCGCCGCTCTGGGTTGCCGCGATTGTCGTCGGGGTTTTCGCAATCTTCCACGGTCACGCCCACGGTACGGAGTTGCCGGAGTCCGCCAACGCGATTTCCTACTCGGTCGGCTTCGTGGTCGCGACCGGCAGCCTCCACGTCCTCGGTATCCTTATCGGCATGGCCAACCGATGGAACGCCGGCGCGAAGGCTTTGCGTGCCGGCGGCGGCGTGATCGCAGCCTGCGGACTCTATTTCCTGACAGGACACTTGATCGCCGGCTAGCGTCCTGTTCCGCCCTCCAACACGCACGGCGAGGCCTGGTAACGCAGCATGGCGCCGATTCTCGCCGGATTTTCAGCCGCGAATCAGCAGAACAGGACACTAAGCCATCATGCCTGCCCGACTTTCGATGCCGGCCGCAAGAGCCGGCGTCGCAGTGTGCCTGTTGCTCGCGGCCGGGAACGCATACGCGCATTCGGCGGCCCGTGGCGCCGGTGATTTTTATGCCGGCGGCTTGCATGCGCTGACCGCGCTGGAACACGTACTCCCGTTCCTGGCGCTCGGGATTCTTGCGGGCCAGCGAGGCAGGAAGGCCGAGCCGGTTCTGCTGGTGTTTTGCCTTGCGCTCGCGGCGGGCGCGACCGTTGCGCTATGGACTCCCCCGCTGCCGTATGTCGGACTGCTCAATATTTTCTCGGCCATCCTGTTCGGCGGGCTGGTGGCGACGGCATGGTCGTTGCCGATGGCATTCTGCTACGGTATTGCCGCTGTGTTCGGACTGAGCCACGGCTTTGCCAACGGCGCCGGCATGATCGAACAGAGCAGACCCTACCTATTTATTCCCGGCGTCGCGCTCGCAGGTCTTGCGGTGACGGCCTACGGATTGATCGTCACCGATTACCTGCTGCGCAGGAAAGCGAGCTGGATTCACATCGCGGTGCGTGTGGCCGGGAGCTGGATCGCCGCCATCGGCATCCTGGTGCTCGCCACCAGCGGCGCCGCCATCCTGAAAGCCTGAGGGCGATCGAGCGCGACATGCTGCGCGAACACATCAGCATGGTGCGCCACCACATCGATGCCGGGACGTTCTTGCACTGATGCGGGCCGGCTGCTGGCCGGCTGATTCTTACTGAAATCCCCGGCTTTCCGAACGACGAATCACGCGCCACGATTCACGACATTCACGACATTCACGACATTCACGACATTCACGGCTCTACCAGTTCGCTGATGAAGTTGCGCTCGGCGACGATTTCCGAGGTGCGGCCGGTCTTGCTCGATCGCTCCAGGCGCAGCAATTTGCTGCCCTGCCGCCAGACAAGTACGACATTTGAAGAAGTTGTCCCGGCGTCAGCTTTCCCGGCCTCCACGGTGGCGGGGCAATATTCCTGGGCGAGCACCTCCGCCACCTGGTCGAACCGGCTCCCCTGGAAACCGGCGGCGATTCCGGACAACCGTTCGCCTGTGAAATAAAGCGTCAGGCCGTCAATCGGCACGCCCTTGAAGGCAACTTCCCCGGTCGCCTTGTAGGCACAGGCCGAAAACAGGAAACAGCCAGGCTTTCCGCTGTCGTAGGCGGGATCGTTCACGACCGAATCGTAAGGCAGGCCGAGTGTGTGTCCGCCGAGCGAGAACGGCTCCGCCGCGTGGGCACCTGCGGCCACGAGGCAAAGCGTTGCGGCGGCAAACAGGCTGCTGACTATTCGGCCGGCTTTCATATCGCTCACGTTATCAGACTCGTGACTCGGGACTCGGCGCAAACCAGCCGGCCGATGGCCGGCGACAATGGCGTTGACGCAAAGGATTCTTTTCAATATCCCCTTCAGGGGTACGCAAAGAAGAGCAAGAAAGAGCGCAAAGGAACCCAGGGAGTGGAAAAAGCAGAAGCTCGTTGCCCGGGACGGCTGGCCGAGAGATGCCCGGTTGGGCATAGCTGAATTTCTTGGCGTTTTCTCTGTGTACTCTGTGACAAAGAGGTCGCCTTGGCTTTGCACTGAACGCGTTAGATGCCGGGCATCGGCCGGTCAGGTCTTTCGCAGCACTACGCACTGAGCACGCAGCCCTCTGGTTAAGCGCCTAGAAGCCGCCAGCCGAAACCCGAACACTCGCGGCAGATCACGGTTCCGACCTTGCCGACAGAGTCGCAGGATTCACACACCACCCAGACGTGGGTGAGTTCGCTTTTTAACAGGCCGGCGCAGCGCCTGCCGTGAACCGTGTGGGTACAACGGTGATTGATCATCACGATCTGATCGGACAATTGGCCACAAACGTTGCAGACACCCAAGGGCTTGGGTTTCCTTATTCGTCTCATGCGTTGCGCCTCGCAGACGAGTGACAGGATTTGACGCGATCGTTCTCCCCTGCCGGGGTCAATTTGGCTACGTTACACTGACCTGCGCACGGACGCACGTTCTCATGAGGAGAGACGAATGTCGGGTGACTTCCGGAAGGTCGCGGCAAAGCTGATGGAAACTGGCGACACCTCGGCGACGTCGGCGGACGAAGTCGTTGCGGCGACGCGCGCATGGCTGGAAAAGGCGGTGATCGGCCTGGACCTGTGCCCTTTCGCCAAGGCCGTGCACGTCGGGAACCAGATCCGCTACGCGGTCAGCGATGCGCAGTCCCCGGAGGCGCTTTTGGCCGACCTCGCTCGCGAGTTGCAGTCGCTGGCTGTGGCCGACCCCGCGAAAGTCGAAACCACGCTGCTGATTCACCCCCGCGCGCTGGTCGAGTTCCTGGACTTCAACGATTTTCTCGATATCGCCGACGCCGCTGTCGAGGAACTCGGCCTCACCGGCATCATTCAAGTTGCCAGCTTCCATCCGCATTACCGGTTCGCGGACACTGAGCCGGATGCGATCGAGAACTACAGCAACCGTTCGCCCTACCCTATGCTGCATCTGTTGCGCGAGGTAAGCGTCGAGCGCGCGCTGGCGGCATTCCCCGATACCGGGCGCATCCCCGACCGCAACATCGAAACCCTGCGCCGCATCGGCCATGACGGCTGGCGCCGCCTCGGGCTTCCCGCGCCACCAGAACCGGCCGGGAAAACCCAGAAGTAGGCGCTCGCCTATTGCAGGGTCAGCAGCCAGACGATCACGTCGCCCTTCTCGACGGGCGTGCAGTCGCGTTTGAGCAACAGTCCGCAATTCTTGCGGAACCATTTCTCGACGAACCATTCGTCGGTAAAACGTCGCGAGTTCGCAGAAGGCGCCAGCGGCAGGAACTGACGCCTGATCTTGGGAATGTCTTCGAAACTGCCGGTATCGGGCATGCCGTGGCAAGCCCGGCAGGGAATCTTGTCGTGATGGGCGAACTGCTCGCGACGCGGGTCCTCGTGATGGCAGGACGCGCAGGAAAGCTCAGAGCCGTCTTCCACCCGATGGCTGGAAAAGTAGAACGCCTTGCCGCGGTCGGCCGAAAACCCGGCAAAGCCGGGATCGGCGCGGCCGGCCTGCACTGCATACCCCGACAGCAAGTCCTCCGGGCTCGCGCCCAGGCCGGGCAATGCCCAGAGTGCGCAAACGAGCAACAGGATACCGCGCTTCATGCCGACTCGCATGCCTCCATTGTGCGGGGCATTGTGAAGCGATTCAGCGGACTTTGCACCCTCTCGCGGTGACCGGGCCCGGGGGCGATGTCCGCGGCCGTGAGGTACACTCGGCCGGAAAAATTCCTCCCGGAGGAGTAAATGAAAAAAGTCGTCTGGGGCATACTCAGCACCGCGAAGATCGGGCGGCAGAGAGTCATTCCCGGCATGCAGAAGAGCCAGTGGTGCGAGATCCGCGCAATCGCCTCCCGTTCCGCAGAATCGGCGCGCGAAGCCGCGGCAGTGCTCGGCATCCCGAAAGCATACGGGTCCTACGAGGAGCTGCTCGCCGACCCGGAAATCGAAGCCGTTTACAATCCGCTTCCCAACCATCTTCATGTACCGCTGACGCTGCAGGCCGCGGCCGCCGGCAAGCACGTGCTGTGCGAGAAACCCATTGCGCTCAGCGCCGAAGAAGCCGCGCAACTGCGCGCCGTAACCGGCAAGGTGCTGATCATGGAGGCCTTCATGGTGCGCTTCCATCCGCAGTGGCTGCGGGTCCGCGAGCACATCCGTGACGGCCGAATCGGCACGTTGCGCGCGCTGCAGATGCTCTTTTCCTACTTCAATGTCGACGCCGGCAACATCCGCAACATCGCCGCAATCGGCGGCGGCGCGCTCTACGACATCGGCTGCTATCCGATCACCGCCGGCCGTTTCTTCTTCGAATCGGAACCGCAGCGTGGCATCGCACTGGTCGATCGCGACCCGGGCTTCGGTACCGACCGGATGACCAGCGCCCTGCTGGACTTCGGCGCCGGCCGCCATCTGGATCTCACCGTTTCCACCCAGTGCGCGCCCTACCAGCGCATCCAGCTCTGCGGGACCAGGGGCCGCATCGAGATCCACATCCCGGTCAACGCACCGCAGGGCGAGAAGACCAACATTTTCATAGACGACGGCTCGTCGCTGGCCGGTGCCGGCATCCGCACCGAGACGCTGCCGGAGAGCGATCAGTACACTTTACAGGGAGAGGCGTTCTCGCGCGCGATTCGCGGCGAAATATCGCTGCCCTACGGCGTGGAAGACGCGGTGCAGAGCATGCGCGTGATCGACGCGTTGTTTCGCTCCGAGAAAAGCGGAAGATGGGAGAAAGTACAGTGACGGGGAAAGATCAAGGAGCGGCAGAATCCAGGACTCGGGACTCAGCAAGAAACAGCGGGCCGATGGCCGGTGTTAAGAATGATGACGCAAAAGATTCTTTTCAATACCTTCCCTTCAATACCTTCCCTTCTAATACGCGTTTTTATCTCTAACTACCGTAGGTAATGTACGTACGATAATTTTGAAATCTAACCAAAGGGACCAGTTGGAAATATATTCCATGTCGTAGGCAATACGATTTTTCATTTTTTCAAGACTCTCAGTTTCGCCACGCCAACCATTGATCTGCGCCCAACCTGTAATTCCTGGTTTTACTTTGTGACGCAACATGTACCCATGAAGTAAGGTACGGTACTTTTCGTTATGCGACACAGCATGGGGGCGCGGCCCGACGATGGACATGTGTCCCTGTAACACGTTGATGAACTGAGGCAATTCATCGAGTGAAGTGCGGCGCAGAAACGCGCCCAATCGGGTGATCCTCGCATCCCCTTTTTTTGCCTGAGCGATATCCTCACCGTCTTCGGACACGGTCATGGTCCTGAATTTCCAAACCTCCATGACCTTGGCATTTAGGCCATAGCGCCGCTGCCTGAAAATGACTGGCCCGCGCGAGGTGAGCTTGGTTCCTATGGCAATCATGAGCATAGGAACCGCAATCAAAATCAGAATCAGACCACCAAGCACAATATCTTCAAACCTTTTGAGCCATCCATCCACCCCATAAAACGGGGTATCAAACACACTGACCACGGGGATCCCGTCCAGGCTGGTCCAGGACGAATGCAACAAATCGAAAATAAACAAATCCGGAACCACAAACACAGATGCTGTCGTATTAGCTAGTTCGTCAACTAGCTCAACTATTTTCTTTTCGTCTCTCATAGGGAGCGTGATGTAAACAAAATCAATCCTCCCCTTGGTCGCCTCTGTTATTAGATCGGCCAGGCTGCCTTGAAGAGAAACTGTCTGAGCGCTAGATGTCGTGGATACAGCCGCGTGGTCATCGTAAAAACCTACTAGACTTAGGCCCATCCATTCTAATTCTTTCACCTTGCTGGCAACTTCTCGAGCCAGTTCGCCTGAGCCCGCAATAGCCAAGGCTCTTATGTTGTGCCCACGTTTCCGAAGCTCCCCCAATATCGTGCGTACCGCCACGCGTAGCAGAACTATTAGAACTGGGGACAAGACAAACCATATGTTCATTGCCACGCGGGAAAAAATGGCGGACGTTTTGGTAAGAAAACCAAACGTAATGAGAGTCACTACTACAACTAACCAGGCAAAGGCAACTTGGCGGAATTCTTCTCTAAGGGTGTGTACTCTCCAAGAACTGTAGAGGTTATTCGCTTCCGCCGAAACCAGAAACAGGGCGATGCCCCAAATCATGGCCAAGCTGTAATGCAGGTTCCATTCAACATCATGCAGTCCCGCCGCCAACCACAGGCTAGAGGCAATGCATGCCGCATCTACTACACGCTGCAGAATCGCCAGTTTTGAGCTCTGCGGGCGGATTAATCCGCCATAACCTGCTGGCATTTCCCTCCCTTACGCTCTCGAATGGCTGAAAAACTCGCCTCATTAGAGAGTCAGGGGACAGGACTCCCAATTGGTCCGCTTCCAGCATGACCGTGCGCCTTCGTGAACAACGGGCGCATTCTTTAGTTTTGCACAATACGATACTAATCCTGCCAGCTAGAAATTGCCACGCCAATTTACTTGGCATAATGACCTTCTACTTCCGTTCAAACCTGGCAACGACCGACGATATTCTCCAATCTGCCCGAAACGCCGGGCTCGGCTTAGGCATTCATCCTTGCTCTTCAGCCATCGCGCAATAAATCAACTCCTTATTTACTGGAATTACGATTCTACTTTCAATTTTGGGGCTACTACCTCCCCAAGTCTATGCCTACCAGCCCTGCATGCCTATGCGACCGCAATTACTCAGTACCGACAAATTTTATCCCTGAATCGAACGATATCTTCTTCGCCCGGATATTCGCCTGTTTCACTTCGATTAAGACGAGATCAATTGCGCCGGTATTCATCAGCCGTTGTGCTTGACGTGCCACCTTTCACCAACTACTAATTAAAAATTGGCTCTTCAGGAAATCGAGTGGGTGATTTTGGGTCATTTTAGAATGCTGGGAGCATGCAAGTGAGAATGCTGATCCCGCTGCCGGTGCGGCGCTACTTTGCGACGTAGTCGAGAAACGTCTTGAGGCTGACGCGGATCGGGGCGCCGGTCGGACAGGCGCGCACGCACGCAGGAGCGCCGAAGAGGTCCTTGCACATGTCGCACTTGACCGCAATTGCGAGAAAACTGCGAAAGCTGCGCTGGATTTGCTGCTTGTTCTCGTGCTCAAAGGTTCGAAAGTCGAAGGAATGCGTACGACGGATCTTCCAGTACGCTATATTTGCTCAGGATATGCTAGAGATGAAGTAACGAGTCCTGGGGACGAGGTCTATCATCAAGAATTTGGGCCACTCCTCGGCATAGGCGTTTGTGCCGAACTCGGCATAACAACAATATATGACAAAATTTCAATAGGTTGCAGTTTATTTCCCGCCGAAGAGCCTGACTTGCAAGTAACGATCAGATCAGGCGGGATTCTGAAGGGTATGTCAATTTACGAAAGAGAATCTGCCGCTCGCATGGCGCAGAATTTCGTGCCAGGCGGGCCACAGGGAGGCGGGATTGTGGCAGCTCCAGAGGGCGCCGGCGGGGATGTTTTTTCCGCGGACGAAAAAATTGATGTTGTGGTGATTCGACTAGAGGTAAACGCCGAAGCGGTTCATGCATCGGCGGCGTTGCTCTCGGACGCCGAGCGCCAAAGAGCGAGTCGTTTTGCCTTCGATCGCGACCGTAACCGGTTCATCGTCGCGCGCGCGCGGCTGCGTGAGCTGCTTGCCAAGCGGCTGGGCGTGGCACCGGAATCGATCGAGTTGGAGTACGGGACACATGGCAAGCCAGCGCTCGCGCGGGGCCACCCAGGTCCGGATTTGCGGTTCAACGTTTCACACTCCGAGGATGTCGCCGTCTACGCCTTCTCGCGTGGCCGCGAGATCGGAATCGACATCGAAGCCGTCCGCGTAATCCACGACGCCGACGACATCGCGACACGTTTCTTTTCCCGCCGTGAGAACGAGGCGTACATCGCCCTCGATCCGCGCGACAGGCCGCTGGGATTCTTTAATTGCTGGACGCGCAAGGAAGCCTTCATCAAGGCGCTCGGCGACGGCCTTTATTATCCGCTCGATTGCTTCGATGTCTCGCTCGCGCCAGGTGAGCCAGCGAAGATCCTCCGCGTCAAGAGCACGCCCGGGGACCACTACGGCTGGCGCATGGAGAGTTTCTCCCCGGCTCCCGGCTTTGTGGCAGCGGTCGTCACGGAGAGTTGGCGGCGTCACGCCGCTTTCGCTGTTTCCTTGCCGCGTTCGGCTTGCTCGGAAAATGCGTCATGACTCCTCTTATCAATACCTACGAGCTGTCGCTGATGCGGGCGGGGATGCTCTTGCACGCCGTGAGTGGAAGAGATCCCGGCGTCGATATCGAGAAAATCATCGCGACGCGGCACAAACGGGCGATGCCGGGGCGCTGCGAGGTCGGCAGGGCGAGATTGATTCTTCTCTTGCTGAGATGGACAAGATGACGCAGACCGGACGCTTGAGCTGTTATCTCATTGGCTCGAATTCGCTCCTCGTTAAATGCGGGGAGATACTGCTCGAACGCGGGCACCAAGTGCTTGGTGTGATCTCCGATACCCCGCGACTCTCAGCCTGGGCCGCGGAGCGCGGGCTCGCGGCCCACGCGGTCTCCCGCGGATACCTGCAGGTCCTGGCCGCCGAGCCGTTCGACTACCTGTTCAGCATCACCCATTTGGCGGTGATCCCCGAGGAGGTCCTGGCGCTCCCGCGCCGCGGCACGATAAATTTCCACGACGGCCCCCTGCCTCGTTACGCCGGCCTTCATACCCCTGCATGGGGATTGATCCGCGCCGAGCGCGACTGGGCGGTCATCTTCCACGCAGTGTCCAGCGAGCTGGACCGCGGCGACATCCTAGCCCAGACCCCAGTGACGATCGCGCCCGACGAAACATCCTTTACGTTGAACGCCAAATGTTTTGAAGCGGGAATTACGACCTTCGCCCGCCTGCTCGACGAGTTGGCTTCCGGCGCTGCCCGCCCCCGCACCCAAGACGGCACCGCTTTCGAGTACTTCGGGCGTCACCGGCGCCCCGACGCAGGGTGCGTGCTCGACTGGTCTCGCCCGGCAACGGAGCTTGAGGCGCTCGTCCGTGCCCTCGACTTCGGACACTACCCCAACCCGCTGGGCTCACCCAAGATCTTCCGCGACGATCAGGCCCTCATTGTTATGCGGGCGCAGGCGCGAGGTGATGCGGCGGGCGAGCCAGGTGAGGTCCAGAGCATTGACGACCACGCGATTCGGGTTGCGACCGGGTCCGGAGAGTTGATCATCTCTGCGCTTGCGGAGACGAACGGTTTAGCAGTGCGCATCCGCGATGTGGCACGACGCTGGGGTCTGGTTCCCGGTGTGCGATTCGCCCGGCTCGATCCGGCGCAGTCCCAGCGGTTGTCGGACATGGGCGAGAGACTGAGCCAAGCCGAGCGGTTTTGGGCCCGGCGACTGGCCGAGTCCGTCAGCCCGAAACTTCCGGGCCTCGCGGCCGACGGGCTGAAGCTGCCGCGCCGGCGTCTGCGGGTCGTTGTTTTCGCAGCGTTCGCCCAGCGCTACGGGTCCCGATTGGAGGCGGCACTGATCGCCGCTGTGGGTGCCTACCTGGCCCGGCTCGGAAACTCGGATTCGTTCGACATCGCCTATCGTGACGACGAGTTGCGCCGATATGTCGCAGGGCTTGAGTCATTCCTCGCACCGTACCTCCCGTTGCGGCTTGCGCCCGACCAGGATGGAAACGTCGACCAGTTCGTCGAGGTGGTCGAACGCGAGCTTGAGCGGGTTCACCAGCGCGGCCCATACCTGCGGGACCTGATTGCCCGATCACCCGAGTTACATGTTGGGGCAAGTGCGATGGAACCTGGGCTGGCGAGGATTGCGGTCGAGGTTGGAGATGAATTCGACCAAACTGCGAGCGACAGCCTGCTCGGATTCGTGATTGCCCGTTCCGCGCTACCAATCGACGTTGACAGCGTGCGAATTGCGGCCGCGGCTGACGGTGATCGAGCACACCTCCTTCAGGTCGAGTACTCGCAGCGATGCCTTACCGACGACGTCGTTGCGCGGATGGTGGGCCATCTGCAAACGCTACTCGAAGGCATGGCCACTCATCCGCAGGCCAGACTGAGGGACCTGCCGCTACTCACGGAAGCCGAGCGGCACCAACTTCGGGTCGAGTGGAACGCCACGGCCGTCGCGTTTCCTGACAAGGCGCTGCTGCACGAGTTGTTTGAGTCCCAAGTGGTGCGCACGCCCGAGCGCACGGCCATCAGGGCGGGGACGACGGCGCTCTCCTATGCCGAACTGGAGGCGCGTGCTGCCCGCCTGGCACAGGTGCTGCGCTCACGCGGGGTGGGCCGCGATGAGCGCGTCGGGCTGTGCGTGGAGCGGGGCGCGGAGATGCTCGCCGCCGTGCTCGGCATCCTCAAGGCCGGGGCTGCCTACGTGCCCTTGGATCCGTCGTTTCCGCAGGAGCGCCTGCGCTTCATGGCCGAGGATGCACAACTCGCCCTGCTTGTGTCTACCTCTGCTCTGGCGGGTTCCTTCGGTCTGCCGCGCGAGCGGCAACTGCTGCTCGATGCCGATGCCGGGAGCATCGTTGCCGCGCCGGCTACGCGCCTGCCGGTCGATGCCTATAGCGCACAGCCCGAGGATCCGGCCTATGTCATCTACACCTCGGGTTCCACCGGCAAGCCCAAGGGCGTCATCGTTCCGCACCGCGCGGTGGTGAACTTCCTCACCAGCATGGCGCGCGCGCCTGGCTTGACTGCCGATGACGTGCTGGTGGCGGTCACCACGCTGTCCTTCGATATCGCGGTGCTGGAGTTGCAGCTGCCGCTCACGCTCGGTGCCACGGTCGTGATCGCAAGCCGCGATGAGGCCATGGATGGCCAGGCCCTGAAGGGTCTGCTTGAGCAGCACCGTGCCAGCGTCATGCAGGCCACCCCGGTGACCTGGCGGCTGCTGCTGGAGGCGGGCTGGAAGGGGGGCAAGGACTTCAAGGCCCTGGTCGGGGGCGAAGCCCTGCCCAAGGACCTGGCCGAGCAGCTGATCGCACGCGGTGTCGAGTTGTGGAACATGTACGGCCCCACCGAGACCACGGTGTGGTCCACCTGCGCCCGGATTAGCGACACCGCCAACGGGATCAGCATCGGCAAGCCCATTGCCAACACCACGGTCTACATTGTCGATGCGCACCAGAACCTGTGCCCGATCGGGGTCCCGGGTGAGCTGTGCATCGGCGGTGCGGGGGTGACGCTCGGCTACTGGAGGCGGCCCGAGTTGACCGCCGAGCGCTTCATCCGGGACCCGTTCAGTGCCACGCCGGGGGCAAGGCTCTACCGCACCGGTGACCGTGCCCGCTGGCGCAGTGACGGCACGCTCGAGCACCTGGGGCG
>CAYNFN010000497.1:0-4481 GCA_964396485.1 uncultured Alcaligenaceae bacterium | reverse complement strand
TGGTGGGCGGGCCGCTGGCGCTGGTGAAGACCGGCGACATCATCGAACTCGACGTGCCGGGGAGAAAACTTACGCTGAGGGTGAACGACGCGGAACTGGCGAAACGCCGCGCCGCATGGAAGCCCAATCCGCCGAAGTTCCAGCGCGGTTACGGCAAAATCTTCGCTGAGCACATCAAACAGGCTAACCTGGGATGTGATTTCGATTTCCTGGAAGGCACAGCGCCGACACCCGAGCCCGAGATTCACTGACTCCGTGACTCCAGTCCGCCTCTTCGCCGTTTCGCTGTTGCTGCTGGTTGCCACCGGCTGCGCGGCCCGCGCTGAACCTCGCGAGAAAATTAAGCCACCGACGCACGCATTCGAAATCCGGCCCGGCGACGCCAGCATCAACGTGATCTGCAACGGCGACACCGGCGCTCTCGACACGGGTGAATTGCACGACTGGATATCGGAGTCGGCCGCCGCGGTCAGCGTCTACTACGGGCGATTCCCGGTGCAGCGGCTTCGCATCGTGGTGGATGCGCTCGAGGGCCGCGGTGCGCAGTCGGGAACGACCTACGCCTACAACGGCGCGCTCATCCGCGTCGGCGTCGGCCGGTTCAGCAGCCTCGCCGACCTGCAGCGCGATTGGATCATGACGCACGAAATGGTTCATCTCGGATTTCCGCAGCTTGCCGAGCGGCATGCGTGGGTGGAAGAAGGGCTGGCCACGTACGTCGAGCCGATCGCGCGCGCCCAGGCCGGGCAGCTGAGCGAGGAAAAAGTCTGGCGCGACATGGTCGAGGGTCTGCCGCATGGACTGCCGGCAGCCGGCGACCTGGGACTGGACCACACCCACACCTGGGGCCGCACCTACTGGGGTGGCGCGCTGTTTTTCCTTCTCGCCGACCTGCGCATCCGCGAGCAGACATTGAATCGCTTCGGTCTGCAGGATGCGCTGCGGACAATCCTGAACCGGGGCGGCAACAATGAAGCGAACTGGGAAATACGGCGCACGTTCGAAATCGGCGATGCCGCCACTGGAACAAAAGTACTCGCTGATCTTTACGACGAAATGCGCGCCTCGCCGGTTTCACCCGATCTTGCCGAGCTGTGGCAACGCCTCGGCGTACACATGCAGGCCGGCCGTGTGACTTTTGACGAGCGCGCGCCGCTTGCCGGCATCCGGCGCGCGATCACCGCGAAACCGCTCTCCGGCTAGGCGCTCTTGCCGGGTCCGGGGTGGATGTTATCCACCCAGTGCACTTGTTCCGGTTTCTCCACCACGGGAATGTCGAGGTTCACAACCACCGGCTCCTGGCCGCTGCGGCAGAGCACGCAGGACAGCGGCTCGCTGTCGGAGGCGTTGATCTCCTGGTGCGGAACGTAAGGCGGCACGTGGATGAAATCGCCGGGTCCGGCCTCGGCGACAAATTCGAGATTGTCGCCCCAGCGCATCCGCGCCTTGCCGCTGACGACATAGATGACGCTTTCCACCGGGCCGTGGTGATGGGCGCCGGTCTTGGCTTTGGGTTGGATGACCACGGTGCCGGCCCACAGCTTCTCGGCGCCGCAGCGCGCGTAGGTGATCGCGGCTGCACGGTTCATCCCCGGCGTCTGCGCGGTATTGGTGTCGAGTTCGGATCCCTTGACGATGCGAATGCCGTGATACTTCCATTTCGATGCGGCCATTTTTCCTCCCCTTCTTACCTGAGTCGCAGCAGGACCAGCAGCAACACGGTCGGGATGATGGTATTCACCAGCGACAGCACGAACAGATTACGCGCGCCTTTCTCGTTGGATACGGCATGAATGAACGCGGTGACCCCCGATACCGCGACCACCAGCCCTCCGATTGCATAAAGCACGGAAAAAATCTGGAACTCTCCCTGGCGCTGGAAATAAGGCACGAGATTTAGCTGCCAGGTCAGGTAGGCGATCAAACCCAGGTTGGCAAGCAGTGGCAGGTAGTAGAGTAGGAACCGCCTGAGATTCAGTTTCACCGCTTCCTTTCCTCCAATGACATCTGCAACACACGCGCAACGTGCAGTGCCTTCTTGCGCGCGCCGTCGTGAATCTGGTGCCGGCAGCTCGTGCCGTCTGCGACGACGATCGTATCCGGGCCTGCTTTTCTGACTGCCGGAAGCAGCGACTGTTCCGCCATCTTCATGCTAATCGCGAAATGCTCGGCCTCGAAGCCGAAACTGCCGGCCATGCCGCAGCAGCCGGAATCCACCGTATGCACTTTCAGGCCCGGAATCAACCCCAGCACCTTGCGTACCGCGGGCATGGCGTCGAAGGCCTTCTGGTGGCAGTGTCCGTGCAGCAGGGCGGTCTGCGCCCGGAGCGGCGCCAGTTCGAGCATGAGGCGCCCGGCGTCGGCTTCGTCGGCGAGAAATTCCTCGAACAGCAACGCGCGCTCGGCAGTCGGCCCGGCTTCACCGTCCAGTCCCATCACCAGGAACTCGTCGCGCAGGGTCAGCAGGCACGATGGTTCGAGCCCGACGACAGGCACGCCGCGATCGACAAAGGGACGCAGCGCGTCGAGCATGCGCTGCGCCTCGACCCTCGCCTCGTCCACCAGGCCGGCGGCGAGAAATGTGCGGCCACAACAAAGCGGGCGACCGCCGTCGCGTGGTGCAGCGATTTCGACCTGGTAGCCCGCGGCCTTCAGCACCTCCAGCGCGGCATAGACATTTTCGGGTTCGAAGTAACGATTGAACGTATCCACCAGCAAGACCACCTCACCCCGGCCCTCTCCCCCTGCCTCACCCCGCCCCTCTCCACGAGTGGAGAGGGTGGAAAGGTCAAGATGCGCAGAGGGAGCAAGAAACAGCCGGTCAGTCCACCGAGGTAGGCTTCGTTGTGCGCTAAGACCAAGCAGTTTCTCGGTCAACCATGGGAGTCCGGGAATCGCGTCGCGCAGATTCAGCAACGGTGCGAACTTCGACGCAATTGGAGCGTAACGCGGCAGCCACGCAATCAGCCTCTGCCTCAGGGTAAGGCCGTGGCGCCGGTTGTAGTGATGCAGAAATTCGATCTTCATGCGCGCCATGTCCACGCCGGTGGGACATTCGCGCTTGCAGCCCTTGCAGCTGACGCACAGCGCCATGGTTTCGCGCATTGCGTCCGAGGTCAGTGCGTCCGGGCCGAGCTGTCCGGAAATCGCCAGCCGCAGTGTGTTGGCGCGGCCGCGCGTCAGGTGCTGCTCATCGCGCGTGACGCGGAATGACGGGCACATGGTGCCGGCGTCGAATTTGCGGCAGTGGCCGTTGTTATTGCACATTTCCACCGCCGGACCGAAACCGCCCCAATCCGACCAGTCGAGCGCGGTGTCCAGCCTCTCGACCCGGTAACCGGGCTTGTAGCGGAACAACGAACGGTCGTCCATCTTCGCCGGCCGCACGATCTTACCCGGATTCATCAGGCCCTTCGGATCAAAGAGGTCCTTGATCTGCGTCAGCGCGGCGCCCAGTCGGCTTCCGAGAATCGGCTCAATCCACTCGGAGCGCACCAGTCCGTCGCCGTGCTCGCCCGAGTAGGCGCCTTTGAATTCCCTGACCATGGCGCAGGCTTCCTCCGCGATTGCACGCATCTTTTCCGCGCCATCGCGCCGCATATCCAATATCGGGCGCACGTGCAGCGTTCCTACCGACGCATGTGCATACCAGGTGCCGTGGGTGCCATGCTTCGCAAAAATCTTCGTCAACCTGTCGGTGTACTCCGCGAGGTGTTCGAGCGGCACCGCACAGTCCTCGATGAAGGACACCGGTTTTCCGTCGCCCTTCATCGACATCATGATGTTGAGCCCGGCCTTGCGCACCTCCCAGATTTCCTTTTGCAGTGCCGCGTCGGTGATCTCCACCACGGCCCCGGGATGCCCGAGATCGCCCATCAATTGCGTCAGGCGCTGAAGTTTTGCGATCTGTGCGTTCCTGTCCTCGCCCGCGAACTCCACCAGCAGGATGGCCTCGGGTTCACCCTTGAGAAACCTTGCGACGATCGGGCGGAACGCGGCGTTGCCGCGCGCCAGATCGATCATGGTGCCGTCCACCAGTTCGACCGCGTCGGGGTCGAGCGTGACGATATGCCGGGTCAGGTCCATGGCCTGGTAAAAGTTGGCGAAGTGCACCACGCCGAGGACCTTGTGCGCGGGAAGCGGGGAGAGCTTCAGCGTTACGCGCGTCGAGAATGCCAGCGTGCCTTCGGAGCCGACCAGCAGGTGTGCGAGGTTGTGCGCAGCCGGGTTCGATTCACTGCCTGGCAGCACCATATCTAAGTTGTACCCTTGTACCCGGCGCAGCATTTTGGGCCAACGTGCTTCGATCTCGTCGGCTTCGCGCCGGGCGATGGCATGGATCTTCGCCACCAGGGCGCGATACGCGGAAGTCGCGTCCGCGAGCGCGTCGCTCGGGCCGAAATGGAACTCGTCCCCGCCCGAGAGCCAGGCATCCACGCCCAGCACGTTGTGCACCATGTTGCCGTAGCGGATGGAGCGCG
>CAYNFN010000496.1:0-4205 GCA_964396485.1 uncultured Alcaligenaceae bacterium | reverse complement strand
CTTCGAAACAATCATGAGTGCGGATTACGTGGTGGATATGGGACCGGGGGCCGGCGAGCACGGCGGCCATATCGTCGCCGAAGGCACGCCCCAGGCGATGATGGCGCACACCGAATCGCTTACCGCCCAGTACCTGTCCGGCAGGAGGCAGATCGCCATTCCGCGCCTGCGCCATAAGCCGCAGGCCAGGAACACGTTGCGTCTGCTGGGCGCGCGCGGCAACAATCTCAAGGGCGTGAGCCTCGACCTTCCGGTCGGGCTGCTGGTGTGCGTGACCGGCGTATCGGGCTCGGGAAAATCCACCCTGATCAACGACACGCTCTACCACTCGGTGGCGCAGCATCTCTACGGCAGCGCCGCCGAACCGGCGCCCTTCGACGAGATCCAGGGAATCGATTTCTTCGACAAGGTGGTGAACGTCGACCAGAGCCCGATCGGCCGCACCCCGCGTTCCAACCCCGCCACTTACACCGGGCTGTTCACGCCGATCCGCGACCTGTTCGCCGGCGTGCCGCTGGCGCGCGAGCGCGGTTACGGAGCGGGGCGCTTCTCCTTCAACGTCAAGGGCGGCCGCTGCGAGGCCTGCCAGGGTGACGGCGTCATCAAAGTTGAGATGCATTTCCTCCCCGACATCTATGTACCCTGCGACGTCTGCCACGGCCACCGCTACAACCGAGAGACGCTGGAGATACAGTACAAGGGCAGGAACATCCACGAAGTGCTGGAAATGACGGTGGAGCAGGCGCACGCGTTCTTCAGCGCCGTGCCGGTGATTGCGCGCAAGCTCGATACGCTGCTCGACGTCGGGCTGGGCTACATCCGCCTCGGCCAGAGCGCGACCACGCTTTCCGGCGGCGAGGCGCAGCGGGTCAAGCTCGCTCTCGAGCTGTCGAAACGCGACACCGGACACACGCTTTACATGCTCGACGAGCCCACCACCGGGCTGCATTTCCAGGACATCGAGATGCTGCTGAAGGTATTGCACCGCTTGCGCGACCACGGCAATACGGTGGTGGTGATCGAACACAACCTCGATGTGATCAAGACCGCCGACTGGGTCGTGGACCTCGGTCCGGAGGGCGGTGATGGCGGCGGGCGCATCGTCGCCGAAGGCACTCCGGAGGAAATCGCCCACCACCCTGACAGTTACACGGGCCGCTATCTGCGGCCGATACTCGGCCTGGACAAGATCGAGAAGCGCGCATCTGGCGCGCGCTGATTTCCCGAGCGTAGAACAAAATACCAGCGCTTACCGCGGAGTGCGGAACAAAATACCAACGCTAACCGCAAAGGACGCAGAGGACGCGGAGGAAAAGCAAGAGCAAAAAAATTCGAATGTTGAAACCCGGTATCGATGGTCACTTTCAGCACCGGACCTGATTTTAACTTCCACACGTTTTTCCTCGTTTTTGGTTTTCCTCCGGCGCCGCCGACACGGCATTGGCGTAGCCATCCGGGGCGGGAGGCGGCGCTTCGGCGCACTTCCCGCAAACGGCCGACTATGTCGGCAACGTGTCCGTGCGCCGCTCCGCGTACCCCTCAAGGGGGTATTGAAGTAAATCCTCTGCGGTAGGCGTTTTTTTTATTTGCGAAAGTCTCTCCCGAAAGGGACATAAAAAAGCCGGGCAGTGCCCGGCTTTCTCTTGATGATCTGCCTCGGCCTTACTTTTCAGCGGGCTTGGCTTTCTCAGTCTCCGCAGGACGATCCATGAGCTCGACCAGTGCCATCGGCGCGTTATCCCCCTGACGAAAACCGAACTTGAGGATGCGCAGATAGCCGCCGTTGCGCTTGGCGTAGCGCGGGCCCAGTTCGTTGAAAAGCTTCATCACCATGTCGCGATCGCGCAGCCGGGAAAACGCCAGGCGCCGGTTGGCGAGCGAGGGCTTCTTGCCCAGCGTGATGATCGGTTCTGCCACGCGGCGCAACTCTTTCGCCTTCGGCAATGTGGTCTTGATCACCTCGTGACGCAGGAGCGAGTTGGTCATGTTGCGCAGCATCGCCAGGCGATGGCTGCTGGTGCGGTTGAGTTTTCTCAGTCCCAGACGATGGCGCATGATTCATCCTTCATCCTTGCAGGTTCAGACCTTTTCAAGCCCGACAGGCGGCCAATTTTCCAATTTCATCCCCAGCGTCAATCCACGGGACGCGAGCACTTCCTTGATCTCGTTGAGCGACTTGCGGCCGAGGTTCGGCGTCTTCAGCAGCTCAGTCTCGGTACGCTGGATCAGGTCGCCGATGTAATAGATGTTCTCCGCCTTGAGGCAGTTGGCCGAGCGCACCGTGAGTTCCAGGTCGTCCACCGGGCGCAGCAGGATCGGGTCCACCTGCGGGGCCTTCGGTTGCTCGATCGGCGCCGGCGTACCCTTGAGGTCCGCGAACAGCGACAGCTGGTCGACCAGGATGCGTGCCGCGTAGCGTATCGCTTCCTCGGGTTCGACCACGCCGTTGGTCTCGATGTCCATGATCAGCTTGTCGAGGTCGGTGCGCTGCTCGACGCGCGCGGACTCGACCGCGTAGCTCACCCGCTTCACCGGGCTGAACGAGGCGTCCACCATGATATTGCCGATGACGCGACCTTCCTTGGCAAGCGCCCGGGTGGTGGCCGGCACGTAACCGCGACCGCCCTCGACCTTGATCTGCATGTCGAGTTTGCCGCCCGGCGCGATATGCGCGATCACGTGGTCTGGATTGATGATCTCGACGTCGTGCGAGGCTTCGATGTCTCCCGCGGTCACCACGCTCTCGCCCTGCTTCTTCAGATTCAGTACCGCCTCGCCGCGGTTGTGCATTTTCAGCACAATACCCTTGAGGTTGAGCAGGATGTCGACCACGTCTTCCTGCACGCCGTCGATCGTGGAGTACTCGTGCAGCACGCCGTTGAACTTGACTTCAGTCGGCGCGAAGCCGGGCATCGAGGACAGCAGCACCCGGCGCAGCGCGTTGCCCAGCGTATGGCCATAGCCGCGCTCGAACGGCTCCATCGTCACTTTCGCGTGGACAGGCGCGATGGTCTGAACATCGATACTTCGCGGCTTCAGAAAGCTGCTTTGCATAAAGGTGACCCTCGACGAGAAATTCGGATCGTTACGGCCCAAAAACGCACGACCCAGCCGGTCAACATCGGGAACGGCGGGCCGCGATCAGGCCGCGTTACTTCGAGTACAGTTCCACAACCAGCGATTCGTTGATGGTGGCGGGCAGTTCGGAACGTTGCGGCTTCGCCTTGAATGTGCCCTTGAGCGCCTTGATGTCCACTTCAATCCAATCAGGGTAACCGCGTCCTTCCGCGGCCTCGGTCGCCGCCTTGATGCGCAGTTGGCCTTTCGCCTTCAGGGCCACTTCGACCACGTCGCCCTGGCGCACCTGGTAGGAGGGAATGTTGACCCGCTTGCCGTTCACCAGGATGCCGTTGTGGCGCACAATCTGGCGCGCCTCGGTGCGCGAGGCGCCGAAGCCCATCCGGTAGGCCACCGTGTCGAGCCGGCTTTCCAGCAATTGCAGCAGCGCCTCGCCGGTCACTTCCTTGGCGCGCGCGGCTTCCTTGTAGGTATTACGGAACTGGCGCTCCAGCAGCCCGTAAATGCGGCGGATTTTCTGCTTCTCGCGCAACTGCGTGCCATAGTCCGAACGGCGCAGGTTCCTCTGGCCGTGCTGGCCGGGCGCGTACGAACGGCGCTCAATGGCACACTTGTCGGTGAAGCATTTCTCGCCCTTGAGGAAGAGCTTCTCCCCCTCGCGGCGGCACTGGCGGCACTTTGGATCCAGATTTCTTGCCACTACAGTCTCCTTCGATCAGATACGGCGCTTCTTGGGCGGGCGGCAGCCGTTGTGCGGTACCGGCGTCACGTCCGAGATGCTGGTGATCTTGAAACCAACCGCGTTCAACGCCCGCACCGCGGATTCGCGCCCCGGTCCGGGGCCCTTGATGCGCACTTCCAGATTCTTCACGCCGCATTCCTGCGCCGCGCGGCCGGCCGGCTCGCCGGCCACCTGGGCGGCGAACGGCGTCGACTTGCGCGAGCCCTTGAAACCGGCGGCGCCGGAAGTCGCCCACGACAGGACATTACCCTGGCGGTCGGTAATAGTGATGATGGTGTTGTTGAAGGAGGCGTGAATGTGGGCGATGCCTTCGGCCACATTCTTCTTGACCTTCTTCCTGACCCGGGTTGCGGTAGTCGTTACCTTTGCCATGTCTTGAAATCCC
>CAYNFN010000495.1:0-1746 GCA_964396485.1 uncultured Alcaligenaceae bacterium | reverse complement strand
TGCGCCAGATGCTCGAACGCCAGGACATGGCTCCCGTCAGCCGCCGGATGGCCCACTGCGCGACGCTGCGCCTGCTGAGTCGCGCGGAAACCCGGCAGTATCTCGAACACCGCCTGCGCATTGTCGGAGCCCGCACCGTTCCGTTCGATGAAGGGGCCGTCGACGCGGTCTTCGAGATCACCCGCGGGAACCTGCGCGCGATTAAGGGTCTGTAACGTAATTACTTGACTAGTTGGTCATACATCGAGGAGAAATGGCGTAGTTCCAGTCGCCATGGAATTTGTCGGGCTTCAAACGAATCGAAGCCATTTGTTCGTCCGTTGGCTTCACGTCGCTCGGATACCGGTGAGTGTCCAAGACGCATCGCACTTTCAGCCCTCCCGTTGTCTGAGTGGCTGCTATCAGGCTGACGATCGCCGCATGAGTCAGCAGGGGGCGTCCCCGCCAATTCTTCGAGATGAATGAGAAGAGACGGTGCTCGATCTTGTTCCACTTGCTCGTCCCAGGGGGGAGATGGCTCACATCGATTCTCAATCCCGTCTGCCTCGCCAACTTCTGGAGTTCCCACTTCCACAGCCGGAGCCTCGATCCGTTACTCCCCCCGCTGTCTGCTGTGATGAGAAGCGACCTGGCGTGCGGATAGTGCTTGCGTCCCAGTTCGCGCCACCACCGGCGGATCGTATTGACCGCGAACGCCGCAGTGTCATGGTCCACTCCGACACTGACCCAGCCGAGATTGCGCCCGAGATCGTACACGCCATACGGGATCGCTTTGCCCTTCGCGGGATCCAGAAAGTCGTGCACGTTGACCCTTTCCGGATTGCCGCGCGGGCGCCACGTTCGTCCCGCATTTGTGAACTCGCCCACCAGTTCTTTCTTTTTCGTATCGACAGAAATGCAGGGCTGACCGCGTTTCAACCGTTTCCTGACGACCGCACTGATGTGCTCGAACTGTGCATTTCGATCGGGATGAGCGGCCCCCTCGATCGTCTTCCGATTGGCCTGCAAGCTGTATTCCAAGTCATGCAGCAGTCCAGCGACCAACGTGTGGCTGACGTCGTAGCCCCGAGATACCAACTCCCCAGCCAGGTGGCGGGTGCTTTTGCTGGTCCAGCGCGGTGGAGACTCCGGGTCGCCACGCGTCACCGGTTCCACCAACTCTTCGAGTGCCTTGCTCAGTCCAGGGGCGATCACCGTCTTCGGCCTGCGTCCCGCGCCCGGACGACGAATGCGGTCCGTGGACAGCGAACCTCGCTCGCTCAGCTCGGCAAGGCCACGCACGACCGTGTTGCGCGCCAAACCTGTTGCCCGCGCGACCACGGCAATACCACCGCGGCCGAGTGCCCGCGCCTCAGTACCGGCCCACAGCCTCCGCTGACGCTCATCCAGGGCCGACACCAAAGTGTGGTACTTTCCGCGGATCTCCTGCTCCGCTCCCATGTCCCAAAGATCTCATGAAAACCCATGATAATCAAGTTATTTCGTTACAAACCCTAACCACCTCGCCCGCAAGGCGCTCGAGCGCGCTGCCCTCGCCGGAGTGGCGCCGTCGATCCTTCCCTCGTCACCGCCGCTCGTCAGCAGCTGCTGCTGTGAACCGCTACGGAGCTCACGCCATGGATCCCAGACCCAGCACGCTCCCTCTCAGCGAAGCGCCCGATCCCGACCGCCTCGCGATCCTCGACTACCTCGAGCACCACCTCGCCGCCTATCCCTTCGACCCCGATCTTGACGCCCGCTTCGTCG
>CAYNFN010000494.1:0-2504 GCA_964396485.1 uncultured Alcaligenaceae bacterium | reverse complement strand
GAGACCCCCCGGCTCTGCCGATGATCAAGGCCCTGGAACTCGACGGCGTAACCTGTACCTTTCCGGCCCGCGGCAGGAGCGCCGCCGCGTACACCGCCATTGCCGGCGTGGACCTGCGCGTCGGCGAAGGCGAGTTCGTCGCGGTGGTCGGCCCGACCGGATGCGGCAAATCGACGCTGCTCAACGTCGCCGCCGGGTTGCTGCAACCGACCCGAGGGTCCGTTACCGTCTTAGGAAAACCTCTTTCCAGCATCAACCGCAGGTCCGGCTATCTGTTCCAGACCGACGCGCTGATGCCCTGGCGCAGCGCGCTGGACAACGTGACAGCGGGACTGGAATTCCGCGGCGTCGGCGGACAAGGGGCGCGGGAGCGGGCGGCCGAATGGTTGAAACGTGTCGGATTGGCCGCGCACGCGCACAAGTATCCTCACGAACTCTCCGGCGGCATGAAGAAACGGGTGGCGCTGGCGCAGACGCACATCCTCGATCCAAAGATCCTGCTGATGGACGAGCCTTTCTCCGCGCTCGACGTGCAGACGCGCAGCCTGATGGGCAACGAGCTGCTCGCGCTCTGGTCGCAGGACCGCAAGTCGGTAGTATTCGTCACCCATGACCTCGAGGAAGCCATTGCGCTTTCCGATTGCGTGGTGGTGATGTCGGCAGGTCCGGCGAGCCGCCCGATCGGAAAGTTTCCGATCGACTTGCCGCGGCCGCGCGACGTTTCCGAAATCCGCCTGACGCCGCACTTCCTCGAATTGCAAATGCTGATCTGGAGTGCGCTCAGGGACGAAGTTCAGAAGGCCTACGCCCATTCTCTTGCATAATGAAAAGTCGTATACCACGGAGGACACAGAGGACACGGAGGAAAACCAGGAGATAGATACTTGGGATAAGACCGTTCTTTTGCTGCTCATCCGTCGCAGCGAGAATTGACCGGTCAGGTCGGCGAACAGTCAGGGCTCTTACTCCACGTTTATCTCTCCTAGTTTTGCTCTTTACTCCGTGTCCTCTGTGTCCTCCGTGGTTAAGGAACTGGTGAAACAATGCAAAAAAAAGGCATACTCGCGGTGATGCAGGTGGGCCTGCTGCTGGCGCTTTTTGCGCTTTGGCACGTGCTCGTAAAAACGGAGGTCCTGGCGGCCTTCTTTTTCGGCGAGCCGCTGATAGTCCTGCAGCGCGTCTGGGACTGGTTCGCCACCGGCAAGATCTTCCCCCACCTCGGCATAACGTTGCTCGAAACCGTGCTGGCGTTTGCGATCGGCACCGCGCTCGGGCTCGTCTTCGGCCTGTGGTTGGCGCTGTCGGAGCTGGCGTCGAAGCTGCTCGATCCCTACATCACCGCGCTCAACTCGATGCCGCGGGTGATCCTGGCGCCGATCTTCGCGGTGTGGTTCGGGCTGGGAATCTGGTCGAAGGTACTGCTCGGCGTGACGCTGGTGTTCTTCATCGTGTTCTTCAGCGTCTATCACGGCGTGCGCGAAGTCAGCCCCACAGTGCTGGCCAATGCACGGATGCTGGGCGCTTCGGGCCGACAACTGCTCCGGCACGTTTACCTGCCGAGCGCCACCGCCTGGGTGTTCTCCAGCCTGCACGCGTCGGTGGGAATGGCTTTCGTCGGCGCGGTGGTGGGCGAGTATCTCGGTTCGGCGAAGGGCGTCGGTTACCTGATCCTTCAGGCGGAGGGCGTGTTCGACATCAACACCGTATTCGCAGGCGTGCTGGTGCTTACCGCCTGCGCGCTGGTGCTCGATCGTATCGTCACGATTGCCGAGCGGCGCCTGCTGCGCTGGCGCCCCGGCAACGTCTCCTCCGCCTCCTGAGGTAGGGCGAAGACCAGCGCCAACCACGGAGGACACGGAGGACACGGAGGAAGGGCAAGATGAAAAAAGCATACGGGTGTTAGAACCCTAATTGGCGAACGATCGACCAAAGTAGGAATTGGCGGCAGAGGATCATGAACAGTCACCGCGCTTCTGTCACCAATTCGTTTTTCCTCGTTTTTGTTTTTCTCCGTGTCCTCCGCGTCCTCCGTGGTGAGAGTTATTCGATCTTCTTGAGGGAGAGGCAGGGTTCGTGCTAGAACGCCGTCATTCGACCAACAACAACGACACGACATGGAGTTTTCCAACCACGCCATCCTGATCGGTGCGCTGCTGGTGCTGCTGAGCATCGTGGCGAGCAGCCTCTCGGCCCGTACCGGCGCGCCGCTGCTGCTGGTATTCCTCGCCGTGGGGATGCTCGCTGGCGAGGAAGGGCCGGGCCGCATTCTCTTCAGCGATTACCAGACTGCCTACCTGGTCGGCACCATGGCGCTCGCCGTCATTCTGTTCGACGGCGGCATGCGCACCCACACCGACACCTTCCGCGTCGGCCTGTGGCCGGCGGTGTCGCTCGCCACCGTGGGGGTAATCCTGACTACCGGCATCGTCGGCGGAGCGGCGGCGTGGCTTCTCGAACTCGATCTCATGAAGGGACTGCTGATCGGCGCCATCATCGGCTCGACC
>CAYNFN010000493.1:0-20351 GCA_964396485.1 uncultured Alcaligenaceae bacterium | reverse complement strand
ATTTCGACTCTTTCGAGGGACCGGGCGATTCGGGCCGCGTGCCGCAGCGCAGAACAGGGGCCCCTCCGGGGATGTGACCGCGGAGGCACGCACAAGCACGCGCACATTCGCCACGATGCATCCCGCTCTGGGGTCGCATCCATCGGCCAAGGCCGACGGAACCTGCTCCGCGCCTCAAGCGGGCGCTCAGCGTCGGCTCCTCCTTATGTGCGCTCCGGACTCGGCGGGCGTAGCCTCGGGGCGGGTAGGAGCGCATGGAGGCTGTGGCAGTCATTGTAAACGGAGCGCTTATACGGCTGCTCCCGCAAGCACGGCTGCGACTCGTTAGCGGTACGCCCGTTTGCGGGAGCAGCCGTATGTCCCGCCCATCAACGTTAACCGCAGCCTCATGTGCCCCTGCCCGCAAGCTGCCGACTACGTCGGTAACGTGTCCGGGGCACGTACCGCTAACGAGTCACAGCCGTCCGGCTACACGGCGTCCTCGCCGTCTTGCCCTCGACCCGAATCGCCTCGGTCGCGCATACGGGACTTATGCAGAGCTTCCCTAGAGTGTCATACTTCGTACAATTGCGTTTGCGGGTGCCTTCCCTGAAATAGTCCGTCCCGCAAAGCGGGGCACGGAGATACCGGCGCGCTTCGCACCAGGCGGTTTCGAGATTTGCAACCATGCAGAACACGGACAAGCTCTACATCGATGGTCAATGGACTGCGTCGTCGTCGAACCAGACGATTGACGTAGTCTCTCCTTCGACCGAGGAAGTCATCGGCCGCATCCCCGCCGGTACGGTGGCAGACGTCGAACGTGCGGCGGCTGCGGCGCGCAAGGCGTTTGCGGCGTGGTCGGCGACGGTGCCCGCAGAACGCGCGGCGTGGCTTAAGAAAATCCATGAACAACTGGTGGCGCGCGCAGACGAGATCGCGCGCACCATTACCGCCGAGGTCGGCATGCCGCTCAAGATGGCTGCGCGCATCCAGGCGTATCTGCCGCAGGCGAGTTTCGGGCTTTACGCCGGGCTCACGCCGGGCTTTGCCTTCGAAGAGCAAATCGGCAACTCGCGCGTCACCCGCGAAGCGGTGGGCGTGGTCGCCTGCATCACGCCGTGGAATTACCCGTTGCACCAGATCGCCGCGAAGGTGGCGCCGGCGCTGGCTGCCGGCTGTACCGTGGTCTTGAAACCTTCCGAAGTTGCGCCGCTCAACGCCTACATTCTTGCCGACATCATGCACCACGTCGGCCTGCCGGCCGGCGTGTTCAATCTGGTGACCGGTACCGGAGCGGTGGTCGGCGAAGCGCTGGCGAAGCATTCCAAAGTCGACATGATTTCCTTTACCGGTTCCACCCGCGCCGGGAAGCGCGTGGCGAAACTCGCCGCTGGCACGGTCAAGCGCGTTGCGCTGGAACTCGGCGGCAAGTCGGCCGCCGTGCTGCTGGACGATGCCGATTTCAACGTCGCGGTGAAGAGCGTGCTCAATTCCTGTTTCCTCAATTCCGGCCAGACCTGCAACGCGCTCACCCGCATGCTGGTGCCGGCGTCGCGTTATGAGGAGGCGGCACGGCTGGCGGCCGAGACCGCCGCGACGTTCAACGTCGGCGACCCGTTCGGCGCCGAGGCCAAACTGGGGCCGCTGGTGTCGAAGGCGCAGCAGGAGCGGGTGCGCTCCTACATCCGCAACGGAATCGAGGAGGGCGCGGAACTGCTCGCCGGAGGTCCTGACATGCCCGAGGGCCTGAGCAAGGGCTGTTACGTGAAGCCGACCGTGTTCGGGCGCGTTCAGCCGCAAGCGACGATCGCGCAGGAGGAGATTTTCGGACCGGTGCTTTCCATCATCCCCTACGGCAATGAAGACGAGGCAGTGCAGATCGCCAACGGCACGGTGTATGGTCTGGCCGCGGCAGTCTGGTCGGCGGACGGGGCGCGGGCGCAGCGTGTGGCGAAGCGCCTGCGTGCCGGGCAGGTCGATATAAACGGCGGGACATTCAATATCAACGCGCCGTTCGGCGGCTTTAAGCAGTCCGGCCGCGGGCGCGAACTCGGAAAGTACGGACTCGAAGAATTCCTCGAATTCAAATCGGTCCAGGTGCGGCTGCCAACGACGAGCGGCTGACCAATTTACCGAGTTCGAAATGCGTTCCCGACCATCGCCAGCCAGGACAGCATCAATCCGGCTGCTTTTCCCTCAAATAACCACCCGCACAAACCAAGGATAAAGACATGGATTTCAATTTCTCCGACAAGGTCAGGGATCTGCAGAAAAAAGTCGGCGCCTTCATGGACGCGCACGTTTATCCGAACGAGAACCGCTTTTTCGAGGAGATCGAGGAAAACCGCCGCAAGGGCAACGCCTGGATACCCACGCGCATCATCGAGGATCTCAAGCCCAAGGCGCGTGCCGCCGGACTTTGGAACCTGTGGCGGCCCAGGGACCATGGCGGCACACTCACCAACCTGGAGTACGCGCCGATGTGCGAGATCATGGGCCGGCTGGCGTGGGCGCCCGAGGTGTTCAATTGTTCGGCGCCCGATACCGGCAACATGGAAGTGCTGCTGCGTTACGGCACGCCGGAACAGCAGAAACAGTGGCTCACGCCGCTGCTGGACGGACAGATTCGTTCCGCCTTCCTGATGACCGAGCCGGAGGTCGCCTCATCGGACGCGACCAACATCCAGTGCCGCATCGAGCGCCAGGGCAACGAATACGTGATCAACGGGCGCAAGTGGTGGTCTTCGGGCGCGGGCGATCCGCGCTGCAAGATCTACATCCTGATGGGAAAGACCGATCCGGACAACGCCGACCGTCACAAGCAGCAGTCGATGATCCTGGTGCCGGCCGACGCCAAGGGGGTGAAAGTGGTGCGTGCGCTGAGCGTATTCGGTTACGACGATGCGCCGCACGGCCACATGGACGTGACCCTTGAGAACGTGCGCGTCCCGGCGGCGAACCTGCTGCTGGGCGAGGGCCGCGGCTTCGAAATCGCGCAGGGACGGCTCGGGCCGGGGCGCATCCATCACTGCATGCGCATCATCGGCCAGGCCGAGCGCGCGCTCGAGTTCATGTGCAAGCGGCTGAAGGTGCGGGTTGCATTCGGCAAGCCGGTGGCCGAACAAAGCGTCTGGCACGAACGCATCGCCGAATCGCGAATCATGATAGAGCAGGCGCGCCTGCTTACCCTCAAGGCGGCGTTCATGATGGATACGGTGGGCAACAAGGAGGCAAAGGCAGAAATCGCCATGATCAAGGTGATCGCGCCGAACATGGCGCAGCAGGTCATCGACTGGGCGATCCAGGCGCATGGCGGTGGTGGCGTGTGCCAGGAATTCCCGCTGTCCTGGATGTACGCGTGGAACCGCACGCTGCGGCTCGCGGACGGACCGGACGAAGTGCACCGCAGCCAGGTTGGGCGCCTTGAACTGAAAAAGTACGCTTAGGGAAGCTCTGCATAATCAATCGCATCGTTGTGATCACTTGCGCAGAGCTTCCCAAGGAGTCGCTCAGCAGCCGTGCCTGACCGGGCATCGTGGAAGGCACGCGCAGGTCCCTTGCGCCGGATTCCGACGACTGCAGTCCGGCGGTTCCGCAGTCACGTTTTTCTACAAACTGGCTATTGCAACGCAACATCACAGCTCTGTCGCGACCTCAACAACTGTTCCGAATAGGCTGAATTCTTGCAATAAAGCTCGTCGCCTTCGAATCCGCACGGAGAGCGGCTTCGAAGGTCATCGGCGAATTACGCTGCAAGGTTTTTCCGACACGCGAACAATGCGCCGTAAAGAGTTGAAAGGCAGTTTCTATTCGTGTATTTTGCCCGGGTAAGCAGAGTTGTTACGTCTTTAAAATTCATTCCTCACTACTGCTCAAAAGGGGGAGCTTTGCAATGAAGATCTCGTTCAACGTTAATGGAAAACAATCGAGCGTAGACGTCGCGCCGGATACCCCTCTGCTGTGGGTGCTCCGCGACACCTTGGGCCTCACCGGCACCAAGTTTGGTTGCGGCAAGGCGCTCTGCGGAGCCTGTACCGTGCATCTGAACGGAATGGCAGTTCGCTCCTGTCAAACCCCGATCGGTTCCGTATCCGGCCAGAAGGTCACCACCATCGAAGGACTGGGCGGGAATCACAAGGTTCAGAAGGCATGGATTGCGCTGGATGTCCCGCAGTGCGGCTATTGCCAACCTGGCCAGATGATGTCGGCGGCCGCGCTGCTCGCGGCCAACAAGAAACCCACCGATGATGATATCGATGCCTTCATGTCCGGCAACATTTGCCGCTGTGGCACGTATCCGCGGATTCGCGCAGCGATCAAAGAAGCTGCGAAGATGGCCTAAGGAGGTGAAACATGGAAAATATGATCAAAAACGAAACCCGTCGTGACTTCCTGAAGGTCAGCGGTACCGTCGCCGGTGGACTGGCGCTCGGTTTCTACCTGCCGCAAGGCCCCCGCGTCGCCCGTGCGGACGCAGGCGGTGGTTACGCCAGTCCGAACGCCTGGATCAAGATCGGTACCGACAACAGCATCACCATCATGTGCGCCCGGTCCGAAATGGGTCAGGACGTCTATACCTCGATGGCGATGCTGGTGACGGAAGAACTCGAAGTCGACATCAACAAGGTCAAGGTCGAGTTTGCTCCGCCTGCCGAGGTGTACATCAATGCACTGCTGGGTGGTCAGCTCACTGGTGGTTCGACCGCGGTGCGTGACGCCTGGGAGAAGCTGCGCAAGGCGGGAGCTTCTGCCCGCATGATGCTGGTCGCTGCGGCGGCAGAGCAGTGGGGCGCCGATCCGTCCCAGTGCAAGGCCATGAACGGTTCCATAACCGGCCCCGGCGGCAAGCGCGTCAACTACGGCCAGGTTGCAGCCAAGGCGGCGACGATGGAAGTGCCGAAGGACGTCCCGCTCAAGCCGGCGAGCCAGTTCAAGGTGGTCGGTAACGTGAAGCAGAAACGCCTCGATACGGTTGCCAAGGTGAACGGTACCGCACAATTTGGTATCGACACCCGCGTGCCCGGTATGCTCTACGCCGCGGTCGCGATGGCGCCGATGATCGGCGGCAAGGCCGCCGGCTACGACGATACGCGCGCCAAGGCGGTGCCCGGAGTCAAGGCGGTGGTGCAATACAGCCGCGGTGTCGCGGTAGTGGCGGACTCGTACTGGCAGGCCAAGAAGGGCAAGGATCTGCTGTTGATCCAGTGGGATGGCGGTCCGAATGCCAACAACGATCAGAAGTCGATCTGGGATGGCATCCGTGCCGCAAGCGAGCAGCCCGGTGCGGTGTTCCGTGAGCAGGGCGACGTGGCCGCGGGCATGGGCCAGGCGGTGAAGACCGTCGAGGCCACTTACCAGCTGCCGTTCCTGTCGCACTCGCCCATGGAGCCGCAGAACACCACGGCTGATGTGCGCGCCGACAAGGCGGTGATCATCACCCCGACCCAGTTCCAGCAACTGATCCCGCACGTTGTCGCGGGCGCGACGGGCCTGAAGCCCGAGCAGGTCGAAGTGCATACCACCTTCCTGGGCGGCGGTTTCGGTCGCCGCGTGGAAGTGGACTATGCCATCGACGCAGCGGAAATCTCCAAGGCAGTCGGTGCGCCGGTGAAGATGGTGTGGAGCCGTGAAGACGACATGACGCACGACTCCTACCGTCCGGCGAGTCTAATGAAACTGACCGCAGGTCTGGATGCGAGCGGCAAGCCGGTCGCCATGCGTTTCCATTCCACCAGCCCGTCGATCTCGGCACGGCTGTTCCCGAGCATCGTGAAGGATGGCATCGACCCGTTCGCGGTTGAAGGTATCGACAACTACCCGTACACCACGCCCAACCTGAAGTTCACCTACCAGATGCACGACACTGGCGTGACCCCGGGTTACTGGCGCGGCGTGTCGCACAACCTCAACGCGGTGGCCCTCGAGTGCTTCGTCGACGAGATGGCGCAAGCTGCGGGCAAGGATCCGATCCAGTACCGCATCGACATGCTCGACATGGGCTCGACCAAGCATCAGTGGTCCGGTCTGTCCGCAGGCGTGCCGGTCGGTGCCCGGATGAAGCGCGTCCTGGAAGAAGTTCGCGCCAAATCCGGCTGGGGCAAGAAGCTCGGCGCCGGCAAGGGCATGGGGGTCGCGGTGATGGAAGGCTATAACACGGTGATCGGGATGGTCGTGGAAGTGACCGTGTCTTCAGGCTACGACGTGACCGTGGACAAGGTCACCACGGTGGTCGATGCCGGCACCCTGATTCACCCGGATCAGGCGCTGGCCCAGATGCAGTCGACGATCAACTACGGTCAGTCGGCATGTATGTGGGGCGAGATCACCATCAAGAACGGTGGTGTCGAGCAGAGCAACTTCGACATGTACCGCGTCGCGCGCATCAATGAAAATCCGAAGGTCATGGATATTCACTTCATCAAGAGCGACAGCGGGCCCGGTGGTCTGGGAGAGCCCGGAACCGCGGTGGTGCAGCCGGCCATCGGCAATGCGATCTTTGCCGCTTGCGGCAAGCGTTGCCGTACCCTGCCGTTCACCCCGGAAAACATCAGCGGCGCGTAACAGCAACGTCGTTGCCCGGCTTTAAGACCGGGCAGCAGAAAGCAAGCTCCATGACCCCTCAACGTTCCACGTTGGGGGGTTTTTTATTGGCAATCCCGGGGCCGGCTGGATTAGAATCGTTATTCCCGATGGAGCAGAACGGTACTTGTAATAGAGAACAGTCATGGACAGCGTGGACTTGCAGGTTCTGCGAAGCAGCGTGGCCTGGCTGAGCCAGGGCCATCGCGTGATCCTTGCCACCATCGTGGAGACCTGGGGTTCATCGCCTCGGCCGGCGGGCGCGATGCTCGCGGTCCGTGGCGACGGCCTGGTGGCCGGTTCGGTTTCGGGCGGTTGCGTGGAAGACGATCTGATCTTCAGGATCCGCAACAAATCGCTGGCGTTGGAGAAGCCGGAAATCGCCACCTACGGAATCAGCAAGGACGAGGCAACGCGCTACGGCCTTCCCTGCGGCGGCAAGCTGGAACTGGTGCTCGAGCCGGTCAGGGACAAAGACAGCGTCGTCGAATTACTCGATCGCGTCGATCGCCACGAATTGGTGGCGCGAACCCTGGATCTCGATACCGGCAAGGTCGCGCTGCTGCCGGCGAGCCGTGCCGATGCTCCGCTCAGCTTCGACCGCAAGCGGCTGACCACCGTGCACGGGCCGCGCTGGCGGATGCTGATCATCGGGGCCGGTCAGTTGTCGCAATATCTGGCGCAGATGGCGCAGGCGCTCGACTACAGCGTCACGGTGTGCGATCCGCGCGAGGAGTATGCCGATACCTGGAACGTGGAGGGCGCGGTCCTGGAGCGCGGGATGCCCGATGACGTCGTCCTGGCGATGGGCCTGGATTCCCACAGCGCAGTGGTGGCGGTGACCCACGACCCGAAGCTCGATGATCTGGCGCTGATGGAGGCGCTCAAGTCTCCGGCGTTCTATGTCGGCGCGCTGGGCTCACGCCTGAATTCGCAGAAGCGCCGCGAGCGGCTCACGATGTTCGACCTCTCGCAGGGAGAGCTTGACCGCCTGCACGGGCCGATCGGGTTGAGCATTGGCAGCAAGACCCCGCCCGAGATCGCGGTGTCCGTCCTTGCGGAGATGACCGCGGTGCGTCACGGCGTGTACCTGAACCAAGTCGGCGGCAGGAAAAGCCGGGAAGTTGCGGCCGACGGCAATCAGCAGGTGTGCGCGGCCGTTACGCGGGCCTGACCCGCCGGAGCGGATGAGTTAGCGATGGGAGCCTGTGAGGCTCCCATCTTTTTTACCGGGTTTCGCAGCGTCATTTCGAGGGGGAGGGGCAGATGAGGTTGAACAACAAGATCGCAATCGTCACCGGATCGGGCTCGGGTTTCGGCGAAGGCATCGCCAAGCGCTTCGCGGAGGAAGGCTGCAGGATCGTGGTGAACGACATCAACGTCGAGGGCGGCGAGCGCGTGTCCAGGGAAATCAATGCCGCCGGCGGCAAAGCGGCATTCTTCAAAGGCGACGTGTCGAAGGATGCGGACTGGAAGGCGATGCTGAAGTTCGCGCTGGACACCTTTTCCGGGTTGAACATCGTGGTCAACAACGCGGGCACCACGCACCGCAACCAACCCCTGCTCAACGTTACCGAAGAACAATTCGACCGCGTTTACGCGGTGAACGTTAAGAGCCTGTTCCACAGTGCGCGCAACATCGTGCCGCACTTCCGCCACAAGGGCGGCGGCGTGTTCATCACCGTGGCTTCCACCGCCGGCGTGCGCCCGCGACCGGGGCTGGTCTGGTACAACAGCAGCAAGGGTGCGGCGATTGTCGCCAGCCGCTCGATGGCGATTGAACTCGCGCCCGACAAGATCCGGGTCAACGTGGTCAATCCGGTGGCCGGCGACACGCCGCTGTTGCCCGAGTTCATGGGAGGCGACACGCCGGAATTGCGCGCGAAGTTCGTTGCCACCATTCCCCTGGGGCGATTCAGCAAGCCTCTGGACATCGCCAATGCCTGCCTCTACCTCGCCTCGGACGAGGCGGAGTTCATCACCGGGGCCTGCATCGAGGTCGACGGCGGCCGCTGCGTCTAAACGCCTCACCCCCCGCCCTCTCCAGCTAGCTGGAGAGGGTGCCCATAGCTCGATGGAACAAAGGCCCCTATGAACCTTCTCCCTCTCCCCGCGCAAGCGGGCGGAGAGGGAGAAGAAAAGCGGGCGGCCGCTGGTCGCTCTCTTGTGTTTCAGCTCCTTCTCCGCTCAGGGGAGAAGGCGGGGGATGAGGTGGTCTTATCCGGTGAAGGCCTGGATCCCGGTTTGCGCCCGGCCGAGGATCAACGCGTGGATGTCGTGCGTGCCCTCGTAGGTGTTCACCGCCTCGAGGTTCATGGCATGGCGGATGACGTGGTATTCATCGGAGACGCCGTTTCCGCCGTGCATGTCGCGCGCGAGCCGTGCGATGTCGAGCGCCTTTCCCGCTGAATTGCGTTTTATCAGGGAGATCATCTCTGGCGCCGCGCGGCCTTCATCCATCAGACGTCCGACGCGCAGCACCGTCTGCAGCCCCAGCGTGATTTCGGTCTGCATGTTGGCAAGCTTGAGCTGGATCAACTGATTCGCCGCCAGCGGCCGGCCGAACTGCTTGCGGTTCATCACATAGTCGCGCGCCGCGTGCCAGCAGAATTCGGCGGCGCCAAGCGCGCCCCACGAAATGCCATAACGCGCCTTGTTCAGGCAGCCGAACGGGCCTTTCAGCCCCTCGGCGTTGGGAAGCAGGTTCGCGTCCGGAACGAAGACATCGTCCATCACGATCTCTCCGGTAACCGATACCCGCAGGCTGAACTTGCCTTCTATTTTCGGAGTGCTCAGCCCCTTCATTCCGCGTTCGAGAATGAAGCCGCGGATGACGTCGCGGTCGTCCTTGGCCCATACCAACATCACGTCGGCGACCGGGGAGTGGGTGATCCACGTCTTGGCGCCTTTCAAAAGGTATCCGCTGTCGGTTTTCTTTGCCCGGGTAATCATGCTGCCCGCGTCCGATCCATAGTCCGGCTCGGTGAGCCCGAAGGCGCCGACCAGGTCGCCCTTGGCCAGGCCGGGCAGATACTTCTGCCGCTGTGCCTCTGTGCCGTAGGTATAGATCGGGTACATCACCAGCGACGACTGGACGCTCATCGAAGAACGGTAGCCGCTGTCCACCCGCTCGAGTTCGCGGGTGATGAGGCCGTAGCAGACGTGATTGAGACCGGCGCAACCGTAGCCTTCGATGGTCGGGCCGAAAAATCCCATGCCGCCCATTTCGGAGAGCACGGCACGGTCGAATTTTTCATGACGATTTGCCTCCACCACGCGCGGCATCAGTTTTTCCTGGCAGTAGGCGCGCGCTGAATCGCGCACCATGCGTTCCTC
Source organism: uncultured Alcaligenaceae bacterium (assembly GCA_964396485.1). GTDB lineage: Bacteria > Pseudomonadota > Gammaproteobacteria > Burkholderiales > JACQAP01 > JACQAP01. The sequence goes on along the minus strand of CAYNFN010000493.1, from coordinate 10,454 downwards.
GTCGCTGAGCTGTTCGTCGAAAAACAGAGGATCGTCCCAGCGGAAAGAGGGGCGGGTGAGAGGAGCGTTCATCGCGTTCTCCTGGAGAAATATGCTGAATGGGCAGGGCAACTCCGGACGCGAGCGGCCGGCAGGGCGGTCACGCGCTCGGTACGGCAGGAAGTATACACAGCCGTGCGCATGTGCCGCGATGGCTGATGAGGGGGAGGCGGCGGGATCGGAACCGGGCTACTTTTTCTGCTTGCTGCAGATGTCGAAACCATCGCGCCAGCCGGTGGCGTATTGGGGCTCGCGTTTGAAGCGCTGCTCGTCTTTTTTCTGGCCGACCGTGCGCCTCGCGCTCTCGCAGCCGTCGAGATAGCCGGCACGGAACTCGGGCGGGTAACCACCCAGATTGACATTGGGCTCCTTCTTCTGGGCCGCGCATGCGCACAGCAGGGCGCAGACAAGAAAAACGCCCGATAAGGGAGGGAATCGGGCGTTAAAACCGCAAAAGCGCATTGAAGGGGTTTATTTGATCGCGCTCATTGCAGGTTGCCGATTCAGATCAACCCAAGGGAATGACCGTGCCGTTGACCAGCTTGACGCGCTCGCCGATGCTGAACGGCGGACGTTGATTTTCGTGGATCGTGAGCAGGGTGCCGTTCTCCATGCGCACAATGACCACAAAACTGAAGGAACTGAGTTTTTCCCTTTCGATCTGATAGGCCCTGCCAGTTGTGCCGAGTGCCGCCGCAAGCTTGCCGTCGTCGCCGCTTGCCTGTTGCGGTTTGATGGAGTCCACGACACCGCAGTTCGGGCAGGAAGGCTTGCGCGCGGGTAGGCGTGCACCGGGGCGGAAATTTAGCGGCTTGCCTTGCACCGCGGTTTCCCCGGCGCTGCGGGTCAACCCCACGTGGGTAAGGCTGGAAGGCACCCGGTCCGAGCCGGAAGTCGGTAGCGCGGGTGCGCCGCCGAATGCTGAAAATTGATTGAGGCTCGACCTGGCAATCGGCAGGTTACCCGTTATTGCGGCGATTCCGATGCTGCTGAACGCGACCACGGAAGCGGCAGCCGCGATCGTCAAGAAGGGTAAGAGGCTGTTTTTATGGTCCATTTTTTTGTGTGGGTTCCTGAAATTGATTGTTTCGTCTCGATCGGCCAGCGGACGCGGCTCCATTTGGAGCCGCCTTCCGCGCAGCCGTTTTCAGAACTCTACAAAGCAGCCTTCATGCCAGAAAATATTAAGGTTATCGGGGCAGATAGTTATGTGGCGCCAAGGACTTGGCACCATTCGCGTTTGTCGCCGGGCAGCGACACAAACTCCCGATTCGGGCCTAACTGCTTAATCAAAAATGGAAATTTGATGCCGTCCCGGGAGGGCCGATATGACGTTGCCGGCTAAAGTGCCTTGAACAGCTTGGGATCCAGGTGGTGCCGTTGCAGCAGCTTGTAGAACTCGGTGCGATTGCGCTTGGCCAGTCGCGCTGCCTGGGTCACGTTACCGCCGGTGATTTTGAGGAGCTTGGCAAGATATTCGCGCTCGAACTCGCTGCGCGCGGCCTCAAAAGATGACAGTTCGGCAGTCTGGCCGCGGATTGCGTTTTCCACGAGCGTCGGCGGAATGATCGGCGTGGTGGACAATGCAACCGCCTGTTCGACGACGTTGTACAGTTCACGTATGTTGCCGGGCCATGACGATTTCACCAGGATTTCCATCGCCTCGGAGGCAAAGCCATTGAGCGGTTTCTTGTATTTGTCGGCAAGCTGCGCGAGGAAGTACGCGGCGAGCACCGGAATGTCCTCGCGCCGCTCGGCGAGCGAGGGCAAAGCGAACGATACTACGTTGAGTCGGTAATACAGGTCTTCGCGGAACGCTCCGATCTTGATTGCGTCCTCGAGGTTGCGATGCGTTGCCGAGATGATGCGCACGTCCACGGGAATATTCTGGGTCGAGCCGATCGCCCGGATCTCTTTTTCCTGCAGCACGCGCAGCAGCTTTACCTGCAGGGGTAGCGGCATGTCGCCGATCTCATCGAGGAAAACCGTGCCGGCCTCGGCTGCCTGGAACAGCCCCTTGTAATCCCGGGCGGCGCCGGTGAACGAGCCTTTCATATGGCCGAACAATTCGGACTCCAGCAGTTGTTCGGGTATGGCGCCGCAATTGACGGCAACAAATGGCTTCTCGGCGCGCGGGCTTGCCCGGTGCACCGCCCGTGCCAGCAACTCCTTGCCCGTGCCGCTGTCGCCGCGGAGCAGCACGCTGGCATCGCTGGCCGCTACAAGCTTGGCCTTGCCGAGAATGCTTTCCATCGCCGGGCTGCGGGTTATGATCTCGACCCGCCAGTCGGTGTTACCGACCACCTTTTCAGCGTGGCTGCCGCTGAGGGTGATGGCCCTTTCGACCTGCAGCAGCAGTTCCTTGCCGTCGAAAGGCTTGGTGAGGTACCCGAACACACCACGCTGAGTCGCCGCAACCGCATCCGGTATCGTGCCGTGCGCGGTAAGGATGATGACCGGCAACGCCGGGTTGCTCTTGTGGATGTTCTCGAACAGCGCCATGCCGTCCATTCCGCTCATGCGCAGATCGGTAATCACCAGTTGCGGGGTGGACGCGGACAGGCGCGCCAACGCGCGCTCCGCGCTGTCCGCGCTCTCCACGGCATAGCCCCCGCCTTCCAGACGGAACGTCAGAAGCCGCAGCAAATCGGGATCGTCGTCGACAATGAGTATTCGCGCCTTTGTCATATGTACCTTCTCTTCGGTGGCGGCGCCGTCTGGCCGCGCTCGATCATCTTCATTTCCATATCCAGAATGGCCTCCAGTTTCTGCTGCAGGGCGTCCGCGCGGCGCTGTTCTTCCTTGGCTTTTGCCGTTTGCTGCTGAAGTGCCTCATCCAGTTGTTTGAGTTCGGAAAGCTGTATATGGAGCATCAGGGCCAGTGGACGCAGCACAGAATTTTCGTAGCGCTTGTCATTCAACAAAGGCTGAACCAGGTTCAATGCTGCCTGGTCATCGCGAATCCCGGTGTCCGGCATCGACAGCAGCATGGCGAGCCGTACCCGGTTGAATTCGGACTTGTCCTTCTCGAATTTCTGACGGGTCGAATCGAGTTCGCGTGCAAGTTCTGCTTCCTTGAGCTTGAGCGCATTTTCGTAGAAGCGCAGCGCGCGGGCGTCATTGTCTTGCATTGGCTCGACCACCGCCTGGTACCACGGTTCGCTATGCGTGTTCGGTTCGGTGGCTGCCACACAGCCGCACAGAAGGGTGGCCAGCACAACGATCGACGCAATATGCAGCCTGATCATGCGGCCGCCTCCATCTGTCGTGTCGGCAGGACCACCCGCAGGTGTGCGCCGGGATTGCCGTCGGCAATGATTTCTGCGCTCCCCTGGTGCGCCGCCGCATACTCGCGGACGATCGCCAGCCCGAGCCCCGTACCTTTCACCGGGCCGGTGTATACGGTGTTGCCCTGGTAGAAAGGCTCGAAGACGCGCCCTCGTTCTTGAGGGGAAATGCCGGGACCCTCGTCCATGACGTCGATCACCGCATCGGCGCCGCGCCGGCGCAGCTGCACGCGGATGGTGCCGCCTGCGGGCGAGAACTTGATGGCATTGGACAGCAGGTTGTCAATGATCGCTTCTATCTTGTTCTCGTCGGCTTCAATCTGGAGGTCGGAGGCGGACAGGTTCAGGCTCAAATTCTTGCTGCGCAGCGTCAACGAATGCTGTTGCGCAACGCGCGTGACCATGGCTTTCAGTTCGAATTGTGAGAATGTCAGTGCCGACGTATGAAACTGGGCGCTGTGATAGTTTAACAAATCCTCGATCAGCTTCTGCAGCCGCAACGCATTCTGCCTGAGGATGCGGGCGATTTCGAACTGGCCCGCGGTCATTTTTCCGGTCACCTCATCGGACAGCAGTTCCACGCCTTCCCTCAGCGCCGTCAGGGGCGTTTTCAGTTCGTGCGACACATGGCGCAGAAAACGCGATTTCTGTTCTTCCAGATCGAGCAGACGCAGGCGCAGCCAGTCGAGCTGGCGTCCCAGGGATTCCAGGTCGGCCGGACCGTTGACGGTGACGCGTGTATCGAATTTACCCTCACCCAGTTTCTGGATCGCAGATTCGAGCTGGGCAATCGGCTTGGAAATCAGCAGCGTCGCGGCAACAACCAGCAGCAGTGCGATCGGCACCAGTGCCAGCAGCTGCCAGTAAATGAAGCGCTGCACTTCGCCGGCCATTTTTCGCATGGTGTCGACTTCGCGATCCACCAGCAGGTTGCCTTGCACGTCGAGCGCGCGCGCCACTTCTGACAGGGCGGCAAGCTCCGCTACCGCCGACCCGATTACTTCCGCCTTTGCTCCCGACTGTCCGATTCGATCGAACAGCGCGGCCTCGCGGGCGCGCAGCGCCTCGAGCGCCTGTTTCTGCAATGCATCCAGCGGCAGCGTCGCCATCCCGCGGGCGGTACCCACAAATCGCTGGTGGGCAAGTCCGTAACCCTGCAGCAGCGACGGCTCGCCGATGATTGCGAACTGACGAACGCTGCGCTCCATGTTCGTGATCTGCTCGATCAGGAATCGGCTGTTCTGAGTGGCCTGTACCGCCTGGTAAACCACGCGCTGGCTGTGCGTGGCGAGCTGGTGAATCGAGAAGGCGTTGTTGATGAGCGCGAAAATGAGCGGCAGGACGGCGAGAGAAAAGCCGGCCAGAATCAACTTCAGAAACGAGCGCGGGTAGTAAAGCTGCATACGGACTCATTTCCTCTTGGTCGCCGTATCGGTTTGGATCGCTTGCCAGACCTGGCATTGCCGTGCCCACGCGGAGCGGCACATCCTTGGGTCACCGGAGCGCGTTAATCGCCGCCCGGACAATTCCTACTATCGCATGGAACCAGTCTCTGCGCCACGCGGACCCTTGATTTTATGGGAAAGTTCGTCGCAGCGGCTAGCGTGTGAGTCGCGCTTCAGTGCACCCAAACAGGCCAAAATCCGCGACCACATGATCGCCAGGCGCGATCTCCACCGGCACCAGGCAAGTGCCCGTCGTTACCACATGTCCGGCGCGCAGCGTTTCGCCGACAACCGATAGTTCATTGACGATCCAGGCGAGGGCCAGGCGTGGATCGCCAAGCACGTTGGCGCCTTTTCCCTCGCGTACGAGATTGCCGTTTACCCACGCCGACACGGGGTGTTCAGCCAGGTCGTGCCGACGCCAGTCGGCGCCAGTCGCCGGCCCCAGTACGAAGTAGCTAGCGCAGGCATTGTCCGCGATGAGTTGTGCGGCCCCGACTTTCGCGAATTCCCGATAGCGGGAATCCGGAATTTCGATGGCCGGATGCAGGGATGCCACCGCGTCCAGCACTTCATCCATCAAGTATGCGGACGCGCGCGGTGGCACGTCGCGCCCCATTCGGAACGCGAATTCGGCTTCCGCGACCTTCATCAGGTTGTTGACCATCGGTACGCTGGCGCCCGACTGGAACGCGCGGTTCTCGAGAAGCCGGCCGGCCAGCGGTCCATCCACGCCTATGTGTTTCTGGCCGGCCCGGCTGGTCGCGGCAATCTTCCATCCGAACAACGCCTGACCGGACAGACGGGCCACTTCCGACTGCACTTTGTAACCTTCCTGCCGGCTCGTGGGCCGGCAATCGGCGGGAAGGCCATCGACGCGATCATTGGCCTGCCATGTGTTCCAGATGATTCTGGCGGCCTGCTCGGCGGACCAGCTGTCCATGCTTTTCCCTCTCGAATGAAACCGTGCTGCCGCTCACTGGCCGGCGAAAGGTTGCTTGACGACGTTGACCAGAGGCTCGCCGCGGGCCAGCCGATCAAGATTTCCGGCGATCATCTTACTGCGGCGTGGCCGCAATCCTTCCGTCCATCCTGATGCATGCGGCGTCATGATGACATTCTCCAGTTCGCGGAAAGGCAGATTCGAAGGCTCTGCGACTGCATCCCCTGCTGCGGGGTATTTGAACCAGGTGTCGATCACCGCACCGCCGATGCGCTTGTCCCTGCACGCCTCGAACAGTGCGCGTTCGTCGATCAGAGCTCCGCGTGCCACGTTGATGATCACGGCGCCCGGTTTCATCTTTGCCAGTTGCTGCGTGCCGATCACCCCGGCGGACGACGGTTCCAGCGGCAAAGCCAGAACGACGAAGTCAGACTCGTGCAGCAGTGCAGGCAGGCAATCCATCCCGTCCACGCGCTCCACGAAGTCATCGGCGCCCCGGGAAGTGCGGTTGCAGGCCAGGACCTTCATGCCAAAGGCGCGTGCCCGGCGTGCGACTTCGCGACCGATACGGCCATAGCCTATGATGCCGACGGTCTTGCCATACAGCTCATCGTGGCGCGGTCCCGAGAGGTGCGAGCCGTACCATTGGCCACGGCGCAGCGCCGCATCCATTCGCGGGATCCCGATCACCCACTGGAGCATTGCCGAGAGAATGTATTCGGCTATTCCGATTTCGTGTTCGTAGACGTTGCATACTGCCGCCTGAGCCGGCACCGATTCGAAGGCGATGTCGTCGGTGCCCGCCCCGGGAAGCTGAAGCAACCGCAGCCTGGGCGCCGGCGGCATGTCCATCGGCCAGTTCATCGAAACCATCGCGTCGGCATCCAGAATCTTGCGCGCCAACTCCTCGCGGTTGCTGCTGTCCGCGACGTCGATGGTCCAGGAAGTCGTCAGAAAGTCGGGAATGAGGGCAAAGCGGCCGTCGTTATCTGTATTCTTGATGAGTAGTTTCATCTTTCTTGCGTTGCAGCCGATCTGATCCGGAACGGAGGCTGAGAATCCTAAGGAAGGGCTGACGTTGAAAAGATCCTGGTGCCGGGAGGGGGAATCGAACCCCCATGGTGTTGCCACCGCGGGATTTTGAGTCTCTGGGCCTGCACATCCATCCTCTGCAGCAAGATCGTCCTTAACTTCCCCGAAAGCCCCGTCCAGATTGGCTTTCGAGGAGAATTTAGTTAGCGTTATTGCGACAAGAAGAGACGCAGTATACACTTCCGGTGTTGACACAGCGTTGACACGGAATCATGAAAAAACGCCTGACAGACCGCTACGTTTCCGGCCTCAAGCCTCCCGCGTCCGGGCATCACATCTGGTTCGATTCCGACATTCCGGGCTTTGGGGTGCGCATTACCTCAGCCGGTTATCGTGCGTGGGTCTTGGACTACAGGATCGACGGCAGGCAGCGCCGCTACACACTAGGCAAGGGTAAGGCGTGGAGCGCCAAGCAGGCCCGCCTGGAAGCAACTAGGTTGCGGCGTGAGGTCGATCTTGGCCGTGACCCGATGGGCGAGCGCGAAGCCGCGAGGAAGGCGCCTACCGTGGCGGAGTTGGCCGACCGCTTCATGGCCGAGTACGTGCGGCCTAAGCGCCGGGCGAGCACTGCGGATAGCTATCAGGGGCTCGTCAACCAGCACATCACGCAAGCGCTGGGGAAGCGCCGGGTTGACTCGCTGACGCATGCCGAGGTCGATGCCTGGCACCAGAAGATCGCCAAGAACACGCCCTACCGTGCCAACCGGGCTCTCGCCGTACTCAGCAAGATGCTCAGCCTTGCCTGCACTCAATGGGAGATGCGGACCGACAACCCCTGCAAAGGCATCGAGCGCTCCCCGGAGGACAAGCGCTCACGCTATGCGAACAGCGACGAGCTGCGGGATCTGCTCACGGCCCTGGCGTCTGCAGAGGACCGGCAGATGGCAAAAGCGGCCCTGCTCTTAGCGCTCACTGGAGCGCGGCGCTCCGAGGTGCTCAACGCGAATTGGGCTCAGTTCGATATGGCCCGCGGCACCTGGACGAAGCCCGCCAGCACGACCAAGCAGAACAAGGCTCACAGCGTACCGCTGAGCACGGCGGCGCTGGCGGTGCTAGCGTCCCTGGCGCGCGCTGGGCCAGAGCTGTTCTCTGGCGGCAGCGCGAAGAATCGGCACCCGTTGCGGGACTGCTGGGAGCGGGCCCGCCTGGAGGCCGGCTGCCCGGACCTGCGGTTGCACGATCTGCGGCACACATTCGCCTCGGTGCTGGCGTCGCAGCCTGGCGCTAGCTTGCCTCTGATAGGCGCCATGCTTGGGCATAGCACACCCTCAACCACGCACCGATACGCGCACCTGTTCGACGATCCGCAGCGCGCTGCAGCGGAGCGCGTGGGACAGTTCATCGAAGCCGCTGCCACCGGAAAACAAGCTGAGGTCATCAACCTGAAGGCGGCCAAATGAGCACAATCTCCGATCCGCCTGAAGCCAAATACCTCACGCAGGTGTGGGCGACCCGCGAGCTGCTTATGGTCCAGCAGTCGCCGGACTTGGCTGCCGAGTTTTACGCCAGAATTGTCTACAAGCTGCGGGGCGGCATTGAGCTTTCGAGCGAGGAGCGTGCAATTCTCGCAGACTGCTTAGATGCCATAAGCCAGCCCACTCCGGAGCGCAAGAAGGGTATTGAACGAATCAAACGTGTATCCGCTGATATCGCCCTGCACCTGAAGGCCAGGAAGGGCCGTTCCAAAAAGCAATGGAGCCAGGAAAATCTGGACATCGTTAACCGCGTGCGCGAGCTACTCGCCAAAGACTACAGCCAGAAGAGGGCATTTGAAGAGGTGGGGAGCGACGTGCACTTGTCACGTCAGGCCGTCGAGAAAATCTACCGCTTCATCTGCAAGAGCACCGGCCTCAAACCGTAGACGGATCGCTCGATCGAAGAAGACCGCCAAACTCCCTACTTTAATTTTGCATTAAAGTAACACGACAGGAACGCATTTACTCAAGACAATGCTCGTATCCTGAATTATGGAGCGAGCAATGCACACCGATACTGCCGTCCACTCGGATGGCAAGACCCTAGTAGAAGATCGTTACTTCTCTCGTGAGCAACTAGCTCACGAGCTTGACACCACGACGCGCACCTTGGATCGCATGCGTGCCTCTGGAGCTGGGCCGCCACACATCCTCTTATCCGGGAGAATTTTGTATGCGAAGGTCAGTGTCCTGTGTTGGCTGGAGAAGCAAGAATCCCCGTCGATTTTTCGGGGCCGGCGCACGCTGGTGGATCGCCATGAATGACAAAGCCGCCCGGGCAGGCGGCTTCGGTGACACGGATCAAACATGCAATGGCGATCCGAACAATTTCTGAAACGCGAAGAAAGACTGAAGCATTCAACCGAGGCGATACCCGCATGAACGCGCCGATTCTCCCAGACGTGGCGCGCGGGATCATCAAGGCGCTTATCGTGAGCTTGGTGAACGCGGGACTTATCACAAGCGCGGAAGCCGAGCAGTTGATTGCCTTGCTGGGGTTGGCCGATGCGTGACGCTATCGAGCAATTCCGAGACGCGATCCGTTCCGCCGGTTTGACGCCCCCGGAGGTAATCGAGGCAGACGGGAAACTACGGCGTTTCGCCAGCAACGGCAAACGCGGCGACGATGCCGGCTGGTATGCGCTGCACGATGACGGCATTCCGGCCGGTAGTTTCGGCGACTGGCGCAGCGGAATCAGCGAGACCTGGCGCGCCGAAGTCGGGCGCAATCTCACGCCGGCCGAACAGGCAGCACACCGGGCGCGTATAGAGGCGATGCGGCGCGAGCGCGAGACCGAGGACGCCAGACGCAAGACGGAAGCCCGCGAGAAGGCGGCGGCGATCTGGCAAGCCGCACAACCGGCGAGCGACGACCATCCCTACCTGGCCCGCAAGGGCATCAAAGCACATGGGCTGCGAGTGCATGAAGGTTCGCTCGTCATTCCAATGCGTGACGTAGCCGGCGAGTTGCATTCCCTTCAGTTTATTAGCCCCGACGGAGAGAAAAAGTTTCTGTTTGGCGGGCGAATAACCGGCTGCTACTACAGCATCGGGAAACCGAATGGCTTGCTCTGTATTGCCGAAGGCTACGCGACTGCGGCGGCTGTACACGAGGCAACAAAACATGCCATAGCCGTGGCCTTTAACGCCGGCAATCTTGAACCAGCGGCGAAGGCCTTGCGGGCGAAGTTTCCCGACTTGGCCCTGATCCTGTGCGCCGATGATGACGCTGCGACCGGAGGCAATCCGGGGCTGACGAAGGCGACCGAGGCAGCGCATTCTGTTGGCGGGCGGGTGGCTGTTCCCGACTTCGGCACCGACCGACCGGACGGCGCAACCGACTTCAACGACCTTCACCAAGCGCAAGGTCTGGAAGCCGTAGAACGCGCCATAGCGAACGCGAGCGCACCGGCAAGGGCTGATCAACCAGGCGCCCGAAACACACCAGCGGACAATCCTGCGGGACACATCGCCTACCGGCGAGCATCCGAGATTCAGGCAAAGCCGATTTGGTGGCTTTGGCAAGGTCGGATTGCGCGCGGCAAGGTCGCGATGGTGGCCGGGAATCCTGGGCTCGGTAAGAGTCAAGTAACCCTGAGCATGGCGGCGGTGGTTTCGACTGGCGGGGCCTGGCCGGTGGATCGGACACGCTGCGAGCGCGGTAACGTGATTT
>CAYNFN010000492.1:0-2747 GCA_964396485.1 uncultured Alcaligenaceae bacterium | reverse complement strand
TGGGCGGCATGTTCACGGTGATCAAGATCCGTGAAGACCAGACACCCGGCGACTACAGCGACCCGGGGTGGTACCGGCATCCGCCGGGAACCGTGGCCTGGAAGCTGGAAGACGGCTCACCCGCGATGCCGGACGAATCGGCCGGGCACAAGGGCCATTCGCGATGAATTTTTGAGCTACGCCGTCGCCTGAAGCATCAAGGCAGATGGCATTTGTTTTTGACTTTGACAACCAGATGGAGAATCACATGAAAACAGCTTTCCTCGCCGCATCACTTGCATTGAGCATGACCGCCCTGCCCCCCGCAATGGCGGCAGACGACCAGGACGCGCCTGGCGACGCCCACAAAACGACGTCAACTGCGGCCGCGACCCATGCCGGGCGCGGCAAAGTCATTTCTGTCGATAATCAAGCGGGAACGGTCAAGCTGACGCATGACCCGATCAAGAGCCTCAAATGGCCGAAGATGACCATGGATTTCAAGGCGCACGATCCGGCAATGCTGAAGGACCTCAAACCTGGCACCCAGGTGGACTTCGAACTCATGAAGATGGGCGGCGCCTATCACATCATGACGATCTCGCCCTCCACAAACTGAGCGATCCCACACCGCGAACCAGACTGCTGGCCACACAACCGGCCGACGGCTGGCATCCGAAACGCTTATAACCATTTAAGGAACGCAAATCATGAAGTCGCTACTTCAAACCGCTCTCGCCGTTCTATTTCTCTCGACCACCGCAAGTGTTGCCGTCGCCGAGGAAGGCCACACAAAACATGGCGACAATTCGTCCGCGCCGAAAGCTTCTCAGCACGCTGATGACGCGCATCAACACGGCGACTCCGCCGCCGGTCGCCCGGGCAATCCCAAGAAGATCAGCCGCACGATCAAGATCACCGCACTGGACATCAAGTACGACAAGCCCAAAATCCAGGTCAGGACAGACGAAACCATCAAGTTCGTCGTCACCAACACCGGCAAATTGCGGCACGAGTTCATGATCGGTGACTTGGACGAGCAACGCGAGCACGCCGAAATGATGAAGCAGATGCCTGACATGGTGCACGAAGATGCGAACACGCTCACTCTCGAGCCCGGGGAAACGAAAAGCCTGGTCTGGCAATTCACCAAGACCGGCAAACTGGAAGTGGCATGCCACATCCCGGGGCATTACGAGGCAGGGATGGTGAGCAAAGTCATCGTCAGCAAACGATAGTAACTACCATGAAGGACGGCAAGTCTGCACATCCCGGGACGCAATGGTGAGTTTCTTCGCAAACGTCTCATTGTGCGCGCAGGTGTACCGATAGAGGAATCGAGGTAAAACGATGGCAACCGATCCGGTATGTGGCATGCACGTCGACGAACGAACCGCGGTACGAAGCAGTGTGTTCGAGGGCCGAACGCATTATTTCTGCTCCACCGGTTGCAAGAAGAAATTCAACGCCAACCCGTCCGCGTACGTTGGCGCGCCGCCTGGCGCTGGTGGCGCCGAGCACTCTGGACACGCTCGTCACCACGCCCATACCACTCCGAAATTCCAGGGTAATGCCGGTGATAATTCTGCCGCCACCGTTGCTGTGCCGGCGGGTGCTATCTATACCTGCCCGATGCATCCGGAGATCGTGCGCAACGCACCGGGCAGTTGCCCGAAGTGCGGCATGGCGCTGGTACCAGTCGCCGGTATCGGGGCGTCCGACGACACCGAGCTACGCGACGTGGCGCGGCGATTGTGGATGGGAATCGCGCTTTCCGCGCCGCTGGTTGTGCTCGCTATGTCGCCGATGGTCGGCATCCATGAACTGTTCGGTCTGCAGCCGCGGGTACGCGGCTGGATCGAGTTTGTGCTGGCCACGCCGGTCGTGTTGTGGGTCGGCTGGCCGATCTTGCGCAAGTTCTGGCTTTCACTGGCGTATTGGGCGCTCAACATGTACACGCTGATCGGGCTGGGGGTGGGGCTTGCGTACCTGTTCAGCCTTGCTGCGGTTTTCCTGCCTGACCTGTTCCCGCAGGAATTCCGCGAGCACGACGGTGCGGTGGGGACCTATTTTGAGGCGGCCGCAGTAATCGTAACGCTGGTGATACTCGGCGACTTCCTGCAGTTGCGTGCGATGGGCCAGACCAGCCAGGCAATCCAGCAATTGCTTAAGCTCGCGCCCAACCTCGCCTGGCGCCTGCGCGACGACGGTACGGAGGAACAGGTGCCGCTCGAGACCGTAGCCGTGGGCAACCGGCTGCGTGTGAAGCCGGGCGAGAAGGTGCCGGTGGACGGGACGGTGCTCGAGGGCGCGAGCAGAGTGGACGAATCCATGATGACCGGCGAGCCCGTGCCGGTGGCCAAGGCCGCGGGCGACAAGGTCGCGGGTGCAACCGTGAACGGAAATGGATCGTTGACGATCCGCGCCGAGCGCGTGGGTGCGGACACCCTTCTGGCCCGTATCGTTCACATGGTGGGCGAGGCGCAGCGCACGCGCGCGTCGATCCAAAGGCTGGCCGATATCATTGCGGCGTACTTCGTTCAGATCGTGGTGGTCATCGCCATCGCAACGGCGCTCGCGTGGTGGTTCCTCGGTCCGGACCCGAGACTCGCGTACGCGTTTCTGAACGCCATTGCCGTCCTGATAATCGCCTGCCCCTGTGCCGTCGGTCTCGCTACGCCGATCTCGATGACCGTTGCGATGGGGCAAGGCGCCCGGGCCGGCATCCTGTTCCGCAATGCCGAGGCCATCGAGCGCATGCGCGACAT
>CAYNFN010000491.1:0-3775 GCA_964396485.1 uncultured Alcaligenaceae bacterium | reverse complement strand
CCCCGATGGCTCCGGCGCAACTCGACGACGCACTTGCGCGGCTGAGCGAGTCGGGCCTGGCGTTTCGAAGAGGCACGCCACCGGATGCAACTTACACCTTCAAGCACGCGCTGGTGCAGGACGCCGCTTACGACTCGCTGCTCAAGAGCCGCAGGCAGGAACTGCACGCAAAGATCGCGCGGGTGATCGAGGAGCACTTCCCGAACACCAAGACCACCGAACCCGAGGTGCTGGCCCATCACCTCACCGCTGCAGGCCTGTCTGAAGGCGCCATTCCGGTCTGGCAGTCCGCTGGCGCGCTGGCGCTGAAGCGCATGGCCCTAAGCGAGGCCATATCCCATCTCAACCAGGGGCTGGAACTGGTCTCGACCCTGCCCCGGTCATCGGAGCGAGATGCCAGCGAACTGGGGCTGCGCACCCCCCTTGGAACAGCGTGGATGGCGCTCAGAGGCTGGCCAGCCCGGGAAGTCTGGACCAGCTTTCACCCCGCGCTCGCGCTGGCGAAGACGCTTGAGCGCAACGACGCGCTGCTGCCCATCCTGTGGGGACTGATGGTTAACGTCCTGGCGCAAGGGCGCCTGGCCGAGTCCCTCCATTTGGCGGAGGAAATGCTCGACCTCGCAAAGTCGACCGGCGATCCCGACCTGCTGATCACGGGACACATGGTTGCCTGCGCCTCCTATTTCTTTATGGGCGAACTTGCCAAGTGCCAAGATCATAGCGACAAGGTATTGGCGCTCTATGACGAGGGAAGACATCGCCATCTTGCCGATATTCTCAATCATGATCCCAAGACGCTCATCGGCCTTTACGGTTCACGTATGACCTGGATGCTTGGGTACCCGGATCGTGCCGTGCAAGTAATTGATGTCACGGACGCGCACGCACGGCGGCGTGCACATCCATTTGATCTGAGCTGGGCGCTCTTGTTTGGCGCAGACCTCTTTGATCATCGCTGCGAGCCGGAGCAGCGGCGGAAGCGGGCGGAAGAAGCCGAGCTGCTTGGGCGGGAGCACAGCATGCCCTACGTTTGGGCAGTTTTGGCGCCGCTACGGTATGGATTGGCGCTACTGCGCTCAGGCCAGGCCGAAAAAGCGTTGCCGTTGCTGGCATTCGGCCTTAAATCCTGGGCCGACAGTGGCGGCGGATTGTACAGTCCGTGGGTCAGGTCGGTTGTTGCAGAGGCAACCGCCCTTGTCGGCGATCTCGACGGTGCCCTCCGTCTGGTTGACGAAAGCGTTGCTCAAGTCGAACGCCCAGGGTGGGAGGAGCGCGTCCACTACGCCGAGATCCTGCGCCTAAAAGGCTGGATGCTCTCGCTCAAGGGGGACACTGAAGGCGCGGAAAGGAGCTACCTCGCCTCGCTCGACTGCGCTCGCCAGCAGCAGGCGAAATCCTGGGAGCTGCGCACTTCGACCAGCCTCGCGAGATTGTGGCAAGGCCAGCGCAAGCGCAAGAAAGCGCATGAACTGCTTGCGCCGATCTACGGCTGGTTCACCGAAGGCTTCGACACCAAGGACCTCAAGGACGCGAAGGCACTTCTCGGAGAGTTGAGTGGATGATCCATGGTCGCCGAACTGGGTTTCGCAGGCAGGGTGAAGTCCACGACACGGACCACGATATCGAGCAGCAAGCGAATCGATGAACAAGAATGGAATTCATCCCAATATCACGCCTTCCTGAAGTTGTCGTGCATTGCTGCCAGGAGCGTAATACAATGGCCAGATGAAAACTCTTACCGTGCGACTTCCCGAAGCGTTGGTGGCTGAGATTGAGGCGGAGTCTCGTGAACGCCGGCGCTCCAAATCTGACGTGATTCGCGAACGCCTGACCCGTGCAGAGAAACCGCGGTCAAAAGCGCGATTACCCGACTCGATAGCCGACCTGGTCGGTTCCGTGCCTTCGTTGTCTGCGGACTTGAGCGAGCGGAAGAAGGCGTATTTGAAGAGCACGGATTATGGCCGGAAACGTAATCGTTGATGCCGGCTTTCTCATCGCTTTACTGAGCCGCCGCGATACCCACAATGTTTGGGCAGTGGCTGAATCGCCCAATTGTCCCCTGCCGTGGTTGACTTGCGACGCCGTTCTTTCGGAAGCCTTTCACCTGCTAGGAGCGCGCGGTTGGAGTGGCTTGGCCGCGCTTCTGCGGCGAGGCGCGGTAGTACCGACATTTGATCTTGGTGGTGAACTCGACAGAGTCCTGAGTCTGATGCAAAAGTACTCGGGCGTCCCTATGAGCATTGCGGACGCTTGCCTGGTCAGGATGACGGAAACACTGTCCGATCCGATCATTCTTAGTACCGATAGGGACTTCCACGTGTATCGTCGCCACAGCCGGCACGTTGTACCTTGCAGAACTCCCTATTGATGGTGACACAAGACGGCACCGTCGCGGAGCTGATCCGGGTCGGACCACGGCAATGCAAAGTAACCGCCCCCCACGGGATTGACTGCACCGAACCCTGCACAGCCGATTTAGAGAGGAGTGTCGAATGTTTGGAGAAAAACTGACGCTCGCCGCCTTGCTTGCAGCTATGTCCGTGCTGGCGTTTGCCGCGGCCGACAATTATGAGATCGAACCGAATCACACCTATCCCAGTATCGAGTTCCCGCACATGGGTATCTCGGTCTGGCGCGGCAAGTTCGACAGGACCAGTGGCAGGATCACCATCGACCGCGCCGCGGGGATGGGGACAGCGGACATCGTGATCGATACGGCCAGCATCAATTTTGGGTTGAACAAGATGGACCAGGCCGCGCGCTCCGAAGACTGGTTCAACGTCGCAAAGTTTCCGACGGCCACGTACAAGGGTACGCTGACGTTCACCGGCGATGCTCCCAGTGCGGTCGAAGGCGAACTTACGCTGTTGGGGGTTACGCGCCCGGTGAAGCTCACCATCAACAGCTTCAAATGCATACCGCATCCCAAGTTCAAGAAAGAGGTTTGCGGTGCCGATGCGGAAGGTGATCTCAACTGGTCGGAATACGGTATGAGGCATAGCAAGCACGGCGAGGGCGACGCCGGCAGGGTCCGCCTCCGCATCCAGGTCGAGGCGGTGAAGCAGGACTGATTTCCCGACTAGCCAGGCCTGTCCGTGTATCCCTCGGTAAGAAAGTCATTGCCCATGACACCGATTGTTTTCGCAGCCATGGTGCTGATGTTTTCCGCTGCTATCGGGGCAGATGACGACGATGAGATCGTCACCGGTTGCCATTTCTCCATGGCCGAGTTTGGCGTTGAGGCGATCCAGATTTGCATAAAGGACAACCAGGTGGCGCGCGCAGCGGTGTTGCAGTACCCGGAAGAGGTCAGGGAAATCGTCGTGCGTTGCTCGCATGGCAAGGAAGTGAAAGGATGGTGGGTTGTAAAGATGTGCATCGACAACGACATCAAAGCAGAGGCTGCGCTTGCGAATTACGGGAGAGAACACGACTCGTCGCTGGAGAAATGCAAAGCAGAGCTTGGGCACCGGGGTGCGGCGAGAATCGAGGCGTGTGTGGATCGAGCAATCGAGGCTGACAAGTCGTCAAGAAACTGAGAGGCGGGCGTGAACCGTTGGAATGCCCGAATGACTTCGCGAATACCTGTTCGAACGCGACTATTGAGTCTTACATAACAGCGTGACAGCACTTATGCGACTGCTGCCCTCACCCGCCGCTGCGCGGCGCCCTCTGCTCCGCTTCAAGTGTTCCCTTGTCCCGGAGGGCGAGGGTTTCAGTTGTCCCTCTCCCTTCGGGAGAGGGGTCGGGGTGAGGGAAGTGTCATGCAGTTACG
>CAYNFN010000490.1:0-3149 GCA_964396485.1 uncultured Alcaligenaceae bacterium | reverse complement strand
CGTGGCGTGGCATTTCGCGCGCGACTGGGCGGGAAAACTAAGGATGAAGGGTGAAGGCGGAAGGCGGAAGTAAGCGATCCAACCCCAAGTCCGGGAATTCCCTTCATCCTTCATCCTTCATCCTTCATCCTATGGATGTGGTGGACGTTGCGGCGGCGGTGATCGAGCGCGACGACGGCAGCTTTCTCCTGGCGCAGAGACCGCGGGGAAAGGCCTACGCCGACTACTGGGAGTTTCCCGGCGGTAAAGTCGAATCCGGCGAACCTGTCGCCGAGGCGCTAAGGCGCGAACTCCACGAGGAGCTGGGCATCGACCTGGTGCAGGCCTATCCCTGGATTACCCGCGTTTACAGCTACCCGCACGCGACCGTGCGCCTGCACTTTCATCGCGTGTTGAAATGGCAGGGCGAGCCGCATCCGCACGAAGAGCAGGCGCTGGCCTGGCAACGCTGCGGCGCCTTGTCGGTCGCGCCTATGCTTCCGGCCAATGCGCCGGTCCTGAAGGCACTTTCGCTGCCTATCGTTTACGCCATTACCCATGCCTGGGAAACAGGGGTCGGGCGCGCGCTTGCGCAGCTCGACGACGCACTCGCGAAGGGGCTGCGTTTAGTGCAAATCAGGGAAGGAAACCTCGAGCCACCGGCGCGCGAGTCTTTCGCTGCACAAGTCACGCGGCGCGTGCATGCCCTGGGGGGAATTGTCCTGGTCAACGGCGACGAACAACTGGCTGGACGGATCGGTGCGGATGGCCTGCACCTGCCCGCGCAAGCGTTGATGGCGGCTCGGCAGCGGCCGCAATTCGAATGGTGCGGCGCCTCCTGTCACGATGCGGCCGAACTAGCGCGCGCAGCGGAACTCGGCGTCGATTTCGCAGTGCTCGGGCCGGTCCTGGAAAAGCCCGGTCAACCGGACCTGCCCGGGATCGGCCTGCAGCGCTTCGGCGATCTCGCAGGCGGACGCCCGCTGCCGGTGTTCGCGCTTGGCGGGATGCGATTGTCCGATCTCGACAGCGCGCGTGCGCGCGGTGCGCACGGGGTGGCCATGATCCGCGGCGCGTGGTAGGTGGCCACTCGCAGCGCCGCTAACGCTCCTCGCCTTCAGACTTTCCGGCGTCTGCTTCCCCCTGGGGAATCCGATAGCCCTCGGCGGCCCACTGGCCAAGGTCGATCAGCTTGCAGCGCTCGGAACAGAACGGCCGGTAGGCGTTGGCCTCACTCCACGGCGTGGCGGTTCCGCACCGCGGGCAGTTCACCATCCGCGTTTTCTTTGCCTCGGCTTTCATCGCGCTCAGGCATTCATCACAGGTTGCAGAAAGTCAGTTCCAATTTCACGTCGTCGACGCTGGTGCGCCGCTGACTGCCGAAGGCAGTGGTGAAGCGCACATTGAGCGCATACTTGTTGGCGCTGATTTCCGGTACGCAGTCGTATGCACTGTCCAGACGGATGCGCAGCATCTGCGCCAGCCGGCCCGCCATGGTCTGCTGGTACACCCCCTGATGCGCGAGCTCGCTGGTGGTTTTGCCGCTTTCGCGCAGCAATTTAAGGATGATCTGCACGCCGTTACGGACCGGCAGGAAGGGCGCGAGCCATTCGCCCAGATCAAGACGGCGCGCCTCGACGCTTTGATTGAGCCAGAAGTGATAGGAAGGCAGATCGAACTGGCACACGCCGCCGGGTATGGCGGAGCGCTGCTTGATGCTCATCAACCAGTCATTCTCGCGCAACTCCTGACCAGTTTTTCCCGATGAGAGATACATGTCGGAAATCGCTTTCTCGATGTCGGCAAGCACCGATTTCAAGGCCTCCTGGGCGATGGCGGGGTTGTTGCGCAACGCGTCGAGGTGTTGTTTCTGGCGCTCCAGTTCCTGCATCAGGTCGGACTTGAGATCGGCGCGGCCTCCGACATCGAGGATCTCGAACAGCGACGTCAACGCAACGTGATGTTCCTCCGGATCGCTTTTCGAGGCGAAATAGTGGGCGCGCTTGTACAGATCCTCCAAGCGCAGCAGGGTGCGAATCCTCTCGTTTAGCGGGAACTCGTAGCTGATCACAATGCGGGCGCGGCTACCAGAGTAAGCGCAAGTATTCCCGAAAAGCCTGTAAAAATAAAGCCGAACGCATGAAAGCTGGATTCAGGCAATGCCGGCATGCGGCGCTGCCGCTAGCTTTCTGCGGCGAGATCCAGATATTTGCGATGCAAAGCGGCGACCTGCGCCTCAAGGGCTGCATGGTCGTCGTCGTTGCGAATCACGTCATCGGCACGGCGCAGGCGCTCGGTCTGCCCGATCTGGGAGGCCATGATCGCCAGAATTTCTTCGCGCGGCAGATAGTTGCGTCGCCTGACGCGCTCGATCCGTGTCTCCTGGGCACTGTCCACCACCAACACCCGCCGCACCAGCGTCTGATAAGCGCCCGATTCGAACAGCAGCGGTACCACCAGGATGACATAGGGTGCAGTCGAATTCGCGACCCGGCGCTCGGCCTCGCGCCGGATCAGCGGATGCAGGATGGACTCCAGGTCCTTCTTCTCTCGTGCATCCACGAACGCAAGCTTGCGCATCCGCGCACGGTCCAGGGCGCCGTCTGCCGTTACGTATTGCGGACCAAAGCGCCGCGCAATCTCGCCCACCGCCGCTTGTCCCGGCCCGGTCAGTGCGCGCGCGATCTCGTCCGTGTCGACCACGCCGGCACCGAATTGCGCGAACAGTTCGGCAACCGTGGTCTTCCCCGAGCCGATTCCTCCGGTGAGACCGACGGCAAAAGGCATCGTCAGAACAGCTGCAGGTAAGTCCGGTTGATCGTCTCGCCCCAGAACAGCGCGATCAATCCCGCCGCGGCAATGTACGGCCCGAACGGAATCGGCGTGTTGCGGCCATGGCGGGCGAAAACAATGAGAGCGACGCCGACGACCGCGCCGACCAAGGAGGACAGCAGGATCACCACCGGCAACATTTTCCAGCCCAGCCACGCACCGATCGCGGCGAGCAACTTGAAGTCACCGTAGCCCATCCCCTCCTTACCGGTGGCGAGCTTGAACAGCCAGTACACGGCCCACAGTGACAAGTAGCCGGCGACGACCCCGATGACCGCATCCTGCAGCAGCACGAAGGTGCCGTTCAGGTTCACCAGCAGTCCGAGCCAGATCAGCGG
>CAYNFN010000489.1:0-2868 GCA_964396485.1 uncultured Alcaligenaceae bacterium | reverse complement strand
GGGTGAGCGTGGACAGGTTCAAGCCAACGACATGGCCATGCTGTGCCCAGCGCGATTGGAACTCAGGCCGATGGGTGAGCACGATCAGCAGCGGAACGGCTTTCACCCGGTCGATCAGCAGGTCGAGCACTTCGAGCGTGGTCGGATCGGCCCAGTGCAGATCCTCGAACAGCATCACGCTCGGTTGCTTGCGGGCAGCGGCTTCGGTCAGATCCACCAACGCACGCAAAGTTTCATCCTTGAACTTCTGCGGGGTCATCGCCAGCGCCCCGTAGCGCGCCTCGCAGGGGATGGACAGCATCGAGGCCACGAAGCGCACGTCAGCCAGCGGCCGGCCGTAGTGGGTGACGATCAGCGCTTCGAGCTTGTCGAGCTTCGATTCCGGTGACTCGTCGCGCCCGAACTTCAGCGCCCGCTCGAAGTTGTCGATACTGGGCCAGAAGGCGCTGTTGACGTAGTAGGGCGAGCACTGGAAGCGTAGCGCCTGCGCGCCCTGACCTTGCAGCCGCTCGCGCAGGGCACTTAAGATACGGCTCTTGCCAATGCCCGGCTCGCCTGAGAGCAGCACCACTTGCCCTTCGCCGTCTTGCGCCAGTGCCCACCGTTCCAGCAGCAGCCCGATCTCCTGCTCGCGCCCCACCAGCGGCGTCAGTCCGGCTTCCCCATGCGCGGCCTCGAAGCGGCTGGCGGCTTCACTCACGCCCACGATCCGATAGGCATGGGTCGGGCGGGTGATACCCTTCAAGCTCTGCTCGCCCAGGTCCTGGTAGTCGAAGCTGCCGCCAGCCAAGCGCTGTACCCGCTCGCTCACCACGATGCTGCCGGGTTGCGCGATGCCTTGCAGCCGGGAGGCCAGGTTCATGGTCTCGCCTACCGCGCCTTTCTCGGCACTGGACACCACCACCAGCCCGGTGGCAATGCCGATGCGCACCGCGAGATGCCCAGCATCGGGCACATCGAGCTTGGACAAAGCCTCGATGATCTCCAGCCCTGCCCTAACCGCGCGCTCGGACTCGCCTTCATGCGCCAGCGGATAGCCGAAGAAAGCGACGATGCCGTCACCGAGTCTCTGGAACACGTAGCCCTCGTAGCGGGTGATGCACACCGCGCAGGCATCCTCGTAGCTGCGGATGATGCCTTGCAGGACTTCAGGATCAACACGGTTGGCTAACTCGGTGAACCCCACCATGTCGCAGAACAACACGGTGAGCTGGCGGCGTTCGCCTGCCTCTGTAGTGACGATCGCAGTCGCGGCGTCCGTGTCGGATCCTCGGCTTCCCGTGGGCGCAGCGGCCGGCTGTGGCGCGGGAGCCTCTGCGCCGTCCAATTCCGCGATCGCCTTTAGCAGTTTCTTGCGATGTCCGAACGAAACTCCAAGATCCTGCAAATCCTTGTCGCCAAGGATGCGCAGGACATCAAGGTCAACGTCGTTGTCGGCGAAAACCTGAGAGTATTGCTCGAGGCTAAGTGATTTGAGCCAACTCGAGACGGACCGCACCTTCCCCTCCCCGAGGGCTTTCTTTGACCTTGGCCGCACCCTGCGTATCATCTTCTGCTCCGGCCCAATGATAAGTGCATCGGAGGCGGCAATAAGCTTACGCCATTCTCTTCACAAAGTGACGCCGCATTCCTGGGGGAAACCGCGGAAGAAAACCGGAAAAGAACGCAAGCGACGGGGGGGGTCTACCAGCGAAATTATGCGGCTTACGGTGTCCTGTCGGAGGCGTGGGATAAGTCTCTGACGGGGGTGTGGCTCATAGGGTCCGTGGCGGCGTGAGTTGACCACTCGGCTCTGAAATGCCGCCCCCGTCTTCTCGCATCATCGGTGACGTCTGCCGGGATGGTGCCCTCGATTCGATGCTGCGGCGGGGTTGAGCAGCTTCGGCCGTTTCACGTTTGATGATGCCTGCCCATCCGTTTCGCAGTAGTATTTAGCCTTCTCGTAATTCGGAGTTCTCGCTTTTGACATGCGACAAGTCGGTGTTCGTCGCCCGCAGCATCCTTCGCTGTCGCCCAGCGCCGCAGCCTTGCGCGCGGCCGCGGCTCATCAACATACAGGCGCCGCGCTCGCGGCCTTTTCAACCACCGGCATACCGAAAGGCTTGTTTCGTTTTGCCTCCCACGCCGAAATGAATCGCCACACCGATGAGGCCCTCGCACGCGCCGTGGCACTGAACAGCCGCTTGCGCAATACCACGCCCGAATGACCGATCCGGCGTCGAGTTTCTCCCGCCCTGCAACCGTTGAGGACTTGAAATTACAGTGCAGGCCTGATCTAGCCCCGTCTTCGTGTAAGCGCGCTTAACAGCCACCCACCCCACTCAGGGCAAGCGGTTACTGTGCTTGCCGTTCCGGGTGGTGTGTCAAAGGGCGAAGAGATACGCGAAGGTAAAGTCCTACAAAGCAGGTCAGGAATCGCCTATAAAGTAAAGACCTGAACATCCCGCTCTCGGTTGCCGTCGTGCGTCAGGGTCTCTCATGGTCGTTCCGTGGGAGGCCTCTCAATTCAGAGCGCTTGCAAGCTTCCTGCGGTACTCGGACACCAGCTCGGGCTGCTTTTCGGCGAGGTTGAAGATGGCGAGGATCTGTTTTCGCGCTGCGCCGTCCTTCCAGTTTCGGTTCCGGCGCACGATTTCGAGCAATTCGTCGAGTGCCTCCCGATAATGTTTCGAGCCCGCGTACAGGCTCGCCAGGGCGAAACGCGCCTCGTGGTCGGCAGAATTCGCCGCGAGCTTTGGTTTCAGTTCCGCCTCGCTGGCCGAGCCGGCCGAGCGCGCGAACGCCAGCGCCGCGCGCAGCGTCGCAAGGCGCTCATCCCAGTCGATGTTCGGCTGCACGGCCGTAAGCGCGGCTTCGGCTTCGTCCACG
>CAYNFN010000488.1:0-2984 GCA_964396485.1 uncultured Alcaligenaceae bacterium | reverse complement strand
CGCGCAGTTCAACGCCTCGATCGCGATCGCACAGGCGTCGCCGGGGCCCAACGTGTTGTTCGTCGCCGTGATGGGTTACCAGGCGGCCGGACTGCCGGGCGCGGCGGCCACGCTCGCCGGCATCATGCTGCCATCGACAGCGCTTGCGCTTGCGGCCGCGCGCTGGAGTCATGCGCGGCGCGACTGGCGCGCCGTGCGGGCGTTCAAGGCCGGCATGGCGCCGATCGTGATCGCGCTGATATTCGCCACCGGCTGGATTCTCAGCGCGGAAACGCCGGGCTGGCGGCACCTGCTGCTCACCGGCGCGGCCGCGGTTCTGGTCTGGCGCACCCGGCTGCATCTGCTGGTAATGATCGCGGTCGGAGCGATCGTCGGCGGTCTGGGATGGGTCTAGGGACAAGGAGGAAAGAGGAAAGAGGAAAGAGGAAGGACATGGAATTGAGGCGCGGCGAATGCGCAGCGCTGCGGCGAGGAGGAAAGGCGAGGCGCTACGAACTGGAGCAATTGAGATTTGATCGCTCAAGGAACGTCAGATCAGATCGAACCGCTTTCCTGCATTCCCTCATCCCCAACCCTTCTGCTCCGCGTCAAATGTTCCCTTGTCCCGAGGGGAGAAGGGAGTTGTCTTCCCTCTCAGCCATACAAGTGGCCCCTCTCCCTCCGGGAGAGGGTAGGGTGAGGGAGGCGCAGCCCGCCGGCGGCGTAATGCGGTGCGTGGAATCCCGGAATTCGGCGCCTGAACCGGTGTAAATTAGACTATTGATACGGTCCCAATTCGAGGGCGCGTCCGGTGGAGTTTTTGCAAACGATCGAGCCGTTTCTGGAATCCATCTGGGGATTTCTGAGAACTTTTGCGCAATGGCGGCTGCCCTCGACCGCAGGCGGCGTTGCAGCGGCGATCATCGCCGGCGTGGCCGGCGCAACGATCGCGTGGATTGGGGCACGGTACTTCTACCTCAGGAGCAGCCGCTTCCCCACGGTGAAACGCGACCCCGCCGCCGAAGGGGCGATTGCCGCGGAAGCGGGACTGTCCGACGCACAGTACCACGTCCTTTTCGACCACAACCCGATCCCGACTTTCGTGTGCGAGATGCGCAGGTGGGCTTGCCTCGAAGTGAACGAGGCCGCCGTGAACGGTTATGGCTACTCGCGTAAGGAATTCCTCAAGATCAGGTTCACGGACCTGAGCGCGGCGGAGGAGATGGAACGGCTGTCGACCACGCTTGTGAATCTTGGCGTCGGTGCGAACGATCTGGGGGTATGGCGCCACAGGAAGAAGGACGGCGCACCCATCGAAGTCGAACTCGTCACTTTCCGGGTGCAACTTCCCAGGCGGCAGGCCCGGGTTCTGATCGCGAGGGACGTCAGCAGCCGCAGGAAAATCGAGGAAGTGCTGTGGAAGGATGTCGAGCGCTTCGGGCTGGTGTCCCAGGCGACCAACGACGCATTGCTGGAGTGGGACCTCGCCAGCGACCAGGTGTGGAAAAACGACAGCTATCAGCGCCTGTTCGGGTATCGCGGCGACGAACTCCAGCCGAAAATGGAATCGTGGTTCGGTCACATCCACGCCGACGACCGCCTGCGGGTGCAGCAGCGGCTGCTTGGGAGCATCAATGCCGGCGAGAACCTCTGGAACGACGAGTTCCGCTTGATGCGGCGCGACCAGACGGTTGCGCATGTCCACGCGCGTGGATTCGTCAATCGGGATGAGGCCGGGTCCGCGCTCAAGATGCTAGGGGTCCTGCAGGACATCACTGCCCGCAAGGAGTCGGAAGAGCGCACCCGTTTCCTGGCGGACCACGACGAGCTGACCGGCCTGCCCAATCGCAGCCTGTTCAAGCAGTCATTGGCGCAGGCGATCCAACGCGCCGGACGCAGCGGCAAATTCCTTTCGGTATTGTTCCTGGATCTGGATCGCTTCAAGAACATCAACGACAGCCTCGGGCACGAGACCGGCGACGAGGTGCTGCGCGCGGTCGCGGAGCGTCTCTCCGGCTGCGTGCGGCAAGTAGACGTCGTCGCCCGTTTCGGGGGAGATGAATTCGCGGTGCTCATGGAAGGCCTGACGGCGGAGGACCAGGCCGGCGCCGTCGCCCGCAAGATCATCGACGCCCTGGCCGAGCCGCTGGTCCTGGCCGGGCGGCAGTATCGCTCGGGGGCGAGCATCGGCATCAGCACCTACCCCTCCGACGGCCGCGATGTGCTTTCGCTGCAGAAGAACGCGGACATCGCGATGTACCGGGCAAAGGACGAAGGACGCGGCACTTTCCGGTTCTACTCCGAGCAGCTGAACACCCATTCGATCCAGCGCCTGGAATTCGAATCGAACCTGAACGGCGCGTTGAACAACAGGGAGTTCGTGCTGTATTACCAGCCGAAGCTCGAACTGGCGAGCGGGCGTATCGCCGGCGTGGAGGCGCTGATCCGCTGGGTGAGCCCGCAGTTCGGATTCGTGTCGCCGGCGGATTTCATCGCCATCGCCGAGGAAACCGGATTGATCGTCCCGATGGGGCGATGGGTGGTGCAGACCGCCTGCGCGCAGAACCGCGCCTGGCAGAAGGGCGGGCTGCCGCTGATGCGTATCGCGGTCAACATTTCCGCCCGCCAGATGGCGGACAAGGGCCTGGTCAATTTCATTGTCGATTCGATTACGCGCACCGGCCTGACTGCGGAGTCTCTGGAGCTGGAGATCACCGAAAGCGGTGTCATGAGCAATCAGGACCACGCGGAGAAAGTGCTCAATCAGTTAAAGGCGCTCGGATTCCACCTGACCATGGACGACTTCGGTACCGGCTATTCGTCGCTCTCCTACCTGAAGCGATTGCCCCTGGATCAATTGAAAATCGATCAGGGATTCGTCGAGAACGTATTGACTGACCCCAACGACATGGCTATTGCCAAGATGGTCATCGTGCTAGCCGAAAGTTTGGGCCTTGCGGTGATCGCAGAGGGTGTCGAAACGATCGAGCAGCGGGATTTTCTCG
>CAYNFN010000487.1:0-10826 GCA_964396485.1 uncultured Alcaligenaceae bacterium | reverse complement strand
TTCAGCCTCGAGGTGCTGTCCGAAGGCGAGATGCCCACGCTGGCCGCGGTCGCTTCGGTGAATTCGCGCCTCGACGGCATGAACGATTTCGACCCGAAGATGAAAGAAATTCTCGCTGCGCGCGAGCCGGCGCAGATCCAGTTGCAGGAGGCGGTTTACAGCCTGCGCCACTATCAGAGCCGCCTGGAGCTGGATCCGCAGCGGCTGCGCGAGGTGGAATCCCGGCTCGATGCGGTGCACACGGCGTCGCGCAAGTTCAGGGTGAATCCGCCGGAGATGCCGGAACGTCTGGCGAAAATGAAGGCGCGGCTCGCCGAACTGGAGACTGGGTTCGACCCGGAAGCGCTGCGCCAGCGCGAGAGCCACGCGGCGGCACACTGGCAGGAACGCGCCAGAAAGCTCTCTGCGGCGCGCCGGAAGGCAGCGGCGGATTTCGCCAAGAGAGTCACTGCGTCGATGCAGAGCCTGGCGATGGTCGGCGGCGCATTCGAGATTGCTCTGCATCCCCTGAGCGAAGGCAACGCCCATGGACTGGAGCAGATCGAGTTCCTGGTTGCCAGCCACGCCGGCGCCACGGCGCTGGCGCTGGCAAAAGTGGCCTCGGGTGGCGAGCTCTCGCGCATAAGCCTGGCGATCCAGACCGTGACCAGCCAGGTGGCCGCAGTTCCGACGCTGATCTTCGACGAAGTGGATGCCGGCATCGGTGGGCGCGTCGCCGAGATCGTCGGCAGGATGCTCAAGGAACTCGGCAGCCGTCATCAGGTGATGTGCGTGACCCACCTGCCGCAGGTGGCAGCGGCCGCTAACCAGCAGTGGCAGGTGAGCAAGTCGGCGGCCAACGGCAAAGTGGCGAGCCAGGTAGCGGTGCTGGACCGTGCCTCTCGAGTCGAGGAAATTGCACGCATGCTCGGCGGCGTGAAGATTACCGAGACCACACGCAAACACGCCGCGGAATTGCTGGGATTCGGCGCGCGCTAGCGCGATCGGGAAAGGCCGTCGTGGAAGACAAACTCGTTGTGCAGGCCGCCGACGCGGTCGAAGTCGAACTGCCGGTTGCCGGCATCGGCAGCCGCAGCTACGCTTTCCTGATCGACTGGCACATCCGCTTTCTGCTGGCACTGGCCTGGCTGGTGCTGATCGCGGTGCTGCTCGGCCTGCTGTCGCCGGCGGAGGATTTCTTCTCGCCCTTGCTGAAGGCCGGCAAGTTGGCGTTATACGGCGCGCTGCTGCCGGCGGCGGCGATTTATTTTCTCTATCACCCGTTGCTCGAAATCGTGATGCAGGGCCGTACTCCAGGAAAGCGCATGACGGGAATACGCATTGTCACCGAGCGCGCACTCACCCCCGATGCCGGCGCGCTGATCATCCGCAACGTCTTCAGGCTGGTGGATTCGCTGCCGGCGTTCTACGTGCTCGGACTGGTCGTGGCAATGTTTACCGCGCGCCAGGTGCGCATCGGCGATCTTGCCGCCGGCACGCTGCTGGTCTACGACACCGGCAAACGCAGTCTCGATTTCGACGGCGTGATCGGCTCTTCCTCCTCGCGGCTGTCGCCCGGGGATAGGGAGTTGCTTGACGATCTGCTCGAGCGCTGGCGCGGGCTCGATGCGCCGTTGCGTCGAGGTCTCGCGGAAAAGTTCCTGGCCCGCATCGGCGAACCGGTGGCGGGTAGCGGTACCGAGGCCGAATTGCGCAAGCGGCTGCGCAAGCTCAAGGACGAGTCCCGTGGCAAGCCGGCCTGAGGCCGGGCAGGAGGAAGCAGCGGGGCGATGCGTTAAGCAAGCCGCGCCGCAAGATCGTGCCCTTCCTTCCTCAACTTCAGATCGTGGTACTGCGCGATCATGATCGAGTAGATCAGGGGTGCGGTGATGCCGCCGATCGCGGCTTCTATCAGGTTCGCCGTGATCAACACGTCGCTCGAGGGCCTGCCGTCTGACATGACCAGGGTGGCGCCGAAAGCAATGGCGAGCGCAAGGTAAAGAACGTAAAGAATCATCACGATGACCACCGGCACGGAAACCACGGCCAGCGTGCGCCACCAGTTGCCCCACACCAGCCGGTGGCTGCGCTTGAGCCCGCCCAGCGCCGATTCGCCATCAAGGACGATGGCGAAAAACCAGAACGACAGGCTCAGCGACAGGATGATGCCGGGAATGATCAGTATCAGGCCGACCATCACAAGCAAGTAGCTCGAAAGGATGAAGCCGAGAATGATCGGTATCAGGCCGACCATCGAAAGCAAGTAGGGGATGGCTGCACCGATGAGCGAGAGCGCGCACCGGGCCCCGCGTGCCAACGCCTGCCCGGTGCTCCCCTCGTGCAGTTCGGCCACCGCGCCGAGCCGGTATACCACCGCGGCGATCAGTATCATGTAGATGGGCAGCGCCACCAGGAAGAGGACCACAACAGTCGCGCCGGGTACCGGGCTCGCGACCTGTTCGGGGCCGCCCATGACGACGTTGGCGATGTTCGGGACTGCGAGCACTGCAGCCGCTGCCAGTGACAGAGGAAGAACGCCGGTAAATGCCTTTACGAACAACTTGAAACCGCTGTCGAGTACCCTGCCTATGGACTGCGGTTCCTTCGCGAGTGCCACCATTTTTGCCTCCTAACGGTCGTTGCGATGAAATTCTGTGGCCTGAACGAACGTCCGCGGCCGCTCCTGCCGTCATGACGGATGCCGGTGCCGGAATGCGGCCGGAATTCGGCGGCTGCGCGGTTTCAGCGCTTGTTGTGGTTCGGACAGTCGGGCTTGATGCAGTCGGCATACAACTGCAGCGAGTGCTCGTGGATGGTGAAGCCGCGGTCCTTGGCGATGTTGATCTGGCGTCGCTCGATTTCCGGATCGTAGAATTCCTCGACCCGTCCGCACTGGATGCAGACCAGGTGATCGTGGTGGCCGCCCTGGTTGAGTTCGAAAACCGCCTTGCCGGATTCAAAATGGTGACGGATCAGGATGCCCGCCTGCTCGAACTGGGTGAGCACCCGGTAGATGGTCGCCAACCCGATCTCCATGCCCTCCTTCATCAGCATCTTGTAGACGTCCTCGGCGGTGAGGTGGCGCACGTCGCTGTTCTCGAACAGGTCGAGAATCTTCAGGCGCGGAAGCGTCGCCTTCAGTCCGATGTTCTTGAGATCGTGAGGGGTGGTCATGTCCGGACTGACAGGGAGGCGTTGGTGAATTATCATAGCGGCTTTCAACCCCCATGGATACCGCGTCCGGACGCTGTTGCCGCCGGATGACGCTGCTAACTTCATGCGCTTACTCTGGCTCTTGCCTGTCCTGCTCGCCGGTTGCACGCTGGCGCCCTACAAGATCGACATTCAGCAGGGAAACTACGTGGACCAGGAAATGGTGGCGAAGCTCAAGCCCGACATGACGCGCTCGCAGGTGCGCTTCATCCTCGGCACGCCGCTGGTCGCCGACATGTTTCATCCCAACCGTTGGGACTACGTGTATCTGACCGGCAAGGCGGGCGAGGTGCGCCTGCGGCGCAAGATCACCGTGGTCTTCGATGGCGACAAACTCAAGTACATCGATGGCGACGTGGTCGCCACCGAAAACCTCTCGCGCGCACCGACAGAGGCCGCCAATCCCTGAGCCAGGACCCGCGGGTCCCGCATTCGAATCACCGACTTCCGATGACACCTCAGAGAATCGCTATCGCGGGCAGTACCGGCCGCATGGGCCGCGCGCTCATCGAGGCGTTGGCGCAGGCCGGCGACTTCCAGATCAAGGCCGCCCTGGAGCGTTCCGACAGCCCGTTTCTCGGAAAGGACGCGGGCGAGCTGGTGGGCTCGCCGTGCGGCGTGCAGATTTCGGCCGATCTCGAGCGCTCGCTTGCGGGCTGCGACGTGCTGGTGGATTTCACCCGGCCCGAGGCAACGCTCAAACACCTCGAGATCTGCCGCAGCCGCGGCATCCGCATGGTGATCGGAACCACGGGATTCACACCGGAACAGAAGAAGCTGATCAGCGCCGCTTCCCGGGACGTCGCGATGGTAATGGCCCCCAACATGAGCGTCGGGGTCAATCTGACGTTCAGGCTGCTCGAGCTGGCGGCGAAAGTCCTGAACGAAGGTTACGATGTCGAAATCATCGAGGCGCATCACCGTCACAAGGTGGACGCGCCCTCGGGCACGGCGCTGCGCATGGGAGAAGTCATTGCCCAGGCGCTGGGACGCGACCTCGCCGAATGCGCCGTGTATGGCCGTGAAGGCGTAACCGGCGAGCGCAAGCCCGCCACCATAGGCTTCGCCACCGTGCGCGGTGGCGACATTGTCGGCGACCATACGGCGTTGTTCGCCGGCACCGGCGAACGCGTCGAGATCACCCACAGGGCCGCAAGCCGCGCCACGTTTGCGCTCGGCGCGCTGCGTGCAGCGCGGTTCTTGGCGGGAAAGAAATCCGGCCTGTTCGACATGCAGGATGTCCTCGGCCTGAAGTAGCAACACCGACGGCGCGTTGAACCGCGCCGTCCCTTCCTCTATAATGCACGCTCACAATGAAAGCGGGGGGGGCGTGTGCCTCTCCCGCTTTGCATATGTAGAGTACCCCTCCAAACCGCGCTTCCCGGGAGTCTTAGGTGCCTGTGCTCGACCGTCAGCCTGCCGTCCTCGTGCTCGCCGACGGCACGATATTCCGGGGCATTTCCATCGGTGCGCAGACCCACAGCGCCGGCGAAGTCGTGTTCAACACCGCGATCACTGGCTACCAGGAAATCCTTACCGATCCGTCGTATTGCCGGCAGATCGTCACCCTGACGTATCCGCACATTGGCAACGTCGGCGTCAATTCGGAAGACATTGAATCCGGCAAGGTCTTTGCCGCTGGGCTGGTGATCCGCGACCTGCCGGTACTTGCCAGCAACTTCCGCCGTAGCCAGGACCTGTCCGATTACCTTAAGGCGCAGGGCGTTGCAGCGATCGCCGGCATCGATACCCGCAGGCTCACCCGGATACTGCGCGAAAAGGGTGCGCAAAACGCTTGCCTGATGGGTGGCAAAGTGGACGAGGCGTTTGCACTGAAGGAAGCGCGCGCCTTTCCCGGATTGGCCGGCATGGACCTGGCGAAGGTGGTGAGCTGCACAAAATCCTACGATTGGAACCAGACCGCATGGGCGCTGGGGCGGGGATACGGCAGCCAGAGTACGCACAAGTATCACGTCGCGGCGTACGACTACGGCATCAAGTACAACATCCTGCGCAAGCTCGCCAGCCGTGGTTGCCGCCTGACCGTCCTGCCGGCGCAGGCATCCGCGGAACAGGCGCTGGCGCTCAAGCCCGACGGGATTTTTCTGTCCAACGGTCCGGGCGATCCCGGGCCCTGCGATTACGCAATCAAGGCCATCCGCAAGTTCCTCGACGCCGGCGTTCCCACGTTCGGCATCTGCCTCGGCCACCAGTTGCTGGGACTGGCCAGCGGCGCAAAGACGATCAAGATGAAATTCGGTCATCACGGCGCCAACCATCCGGTGCAGGACCTCGACAGCGGGCGGGTGATGATTACCAGCCAGAACCACGGCTTCGCGGTGGACGCGACCACGCTGCCGGCGAACGTCCGGGTCACGCACGTGTCGCTGTTCGACGGCAGCCTTCAGGGATTCGAACGCACCGACAAGCCGGCGTTCTGCTTTCAGGGCCATCCCGAAGCCAGTCCCGGTCCGCACGACGTCGACTACCTGTTCGACCGCTTCATGAAGATGATCGAACAACACAAGCCGCACTGATAGACATGAACCACCAAGATTCTTTTCAATACCTTCTTTTCAATACCCGCTCGACGGGTGCCCTTGAGGGGTACACAAAGGCACCAAGAACTTCACAAGCGGGAGAATTGTTCTTTTTGGAGTCTTGCTGTTTTGGCGGTGAGATTGAATCGTCCTGCCTGCATGTGTCTCAACGGTTGAATTGAAATGCCGAAACGTACAGACATCAAGAGTGTACTGATCATCGGCGCCGGCCCCATCGTCATCGGCCAGGCGTGCGAGTTCGACTACTCCGGCGCCCAGGCCTGCAAGGCGTTGCGCGAGGAGGGGTATCGCGTCATCCTGGTGAATTCCAATCCGGCGACCATCATGACCGACCCGGAAATGGCGGACGTCACCTACATCGAGCCGATCATCTGGCAGATGCTGGAAAAAATAATCGCAGTCGAGCGCCCCGATGCGCTACTGCCCACCATGGGCGGCCAGACCGCGCTCAATTGCGCGCTCGACCTCGCCAGGCAAGGCGTGCTGGAGAAGTACGGCGTGGAAATGATCGGCGCCTCAAGAGAGGCGATCGACAAGGCCGAGGACCGCGAGAAATTCAAGAAAGCCATGACCAGGATAGGCTTGGCATGCCCGCGCTCGTCCATCGCCCACAGCATGGAGGAGGCAATGCAGGTGCAGGCGATGGTCGCCTTCCCCACCATCATCCGGCCTTCGTTCACGCTCGGCGGCACCGGCAGCGGCATTGCCTACAACAAGGAAGAGTTCGTCGCCATCTGCGAACGCGGGCTGGACGCCTCGCCCACCCACGAGCTGCTGATCGAGGAGTCGGTGATCGGCTGGAAAGAGTTCGAGATGGAGGTGGTGCGCGACCGGAAAGACAATTGCATCATCGTCTGCTCGATCGAGAACCTCGATCCGATGGGCATCCATACCGGGGATTCGATCACCGTGGCGCCGGCGCAGACGCTCACCGACAAGGAATACCAGATCATGCGCGATGCCTCGATCGCGTGCCTGCGCGAGATCGGGGTCGATACCGGCGGCTCCAACGTGCAGTTCGGCATCGACCCGAAGGACGGCCGCATGGTCATCATCGAGATGAATCCACGGGTATCGCGTTCGTCTGCCCTGGCGTCAAAGGCGACCGGCTTCCCCATCGCCAAGGTCGCGGCCAAGCTCGCGGTCGGTTACACCCTCGACGAACTGCGCAACGACATTACCGGCGGGGCGACGCCGGCGTCGTTCGAGCCGACCATCGATTACGTGGTCACCAAGATACCGCGCTTCGCTTTCGAGAAATTCCCGCAGGCCGATTCGCGGCTCACCACTCAGATGAAGTCGGTGGGCGAGGTGATGGCGATGGGCCGCACGTTCCAGGAGTCGATGCAGAAAGCCCTGCGCGGTCTGGAGACCGGGATCGACGGATTCGACGAAAAGACCGCCGACCGCGAGACCATCGAGACCGAACTCGCCGATGCAGGCCCGGAGCGCATTCTTTTCGTCGCCGACGGGCTGCGCATCGGCATGAACCGGGAGGAAGTGCACCAACTGACCCGGATCGATCCCTGGTTCCTGGCGCAGATCGAGGACATCATCCGCCAGGAAAAGGCGCTGGCGGGCAAGCGTATCGGCGATCTCGATCGCGACACGCTGTGGACTCTCAAGCGCGCCGGCTTTTCCGACCGCAGGCTGGCGAAGCTGCTGAACGCCACCCAGGACGGGGTGCGCGCCAGGCGCTGGGAGCTGAACGTGCGGCCGGTGTACAAGCGGGTGGATACCTGCGCCGCCGAGTTCGACACCCGTACCGCGTACATGTACTCCACGTACGAGGAGGAATGCGAGGCGCGGCCGACCGGCCGCAGGAAGGTGATGGTGCTGGGAGGCGGGCCGAACCGGATCGGCCAGGGCATCGAGTTCGACTACTGCTGCGTGCACGCGGCGCTGGCGCTGCGCGAAGACGGCTACGAGACCATCATGGTCAACTGCAATCCGGAAACGGTGTCCACCGATTACGACACCGCCGACCGCTTGTATTTCGAACCGCTGACGCTCGAAGACGTACTCGAGATCGTCGCGGTGGAGAAGCCGCTGGGCGTGATCGTGCAGTACGGCGGGCAGACGCCGCTGAAACTCGCCAAGGACCTGGAGGCAAACGGCGTGCCCATCATCGGAACCAGTCCGGACATGATCGACTGCGCCGAAGACCGAGAGCGTTTCCAGAAGATGCTGAACCGGCTCCAACTCAGGCAGCCGCCCAACCGTACCGCGCGCAACCCCGAGGCGGCGCTGGCGCTGGCGCAGGAAATCGGCTACCCGCTGGTGGTGCGTCCCTCCTACGTGCTGGGCGGGCGGGCGATGGAAATCGTGCACGAGCAGCGCGACCTGGAGCGCTATATGCGCGAGGCGGTGAAGGTTTCCAATGACTCGCCGGTGCTTCTGGACCGTTTCCTCAACGATGCCATCGAAGTCGATGTGGATGCCGTCTGCGATGGCGGACAGGTCCTGATCGGCGGCATCATGGAGCACATCGAGCAGGCAGGCGTGCACTCCGGCGATTCGGCGTGCTCGCTGCCGCCGTACAGCCTGTCGAAGAAGCTGCAGGACGAACTGCGCCGGCAGACCGTGGCGATGGCGAAAGCGCTGGAGGTGGTGGGACTGATGAACGTGCAGTTCGCCATCCAGAACGATGTGGTATTCGTTCTGGAAGTCAATCCGCGCGCCTCGCGCACCGTGCCTTACGTCTCCAAGGCGACCGGCCGGGCGCTGGCGAAGATTGCGGCGCGTTGCATGGTGGGCCAGACCCTCGAGAGCCAGGGCATCAGGGGCGAGGTGGTTCCGCCGTATTACGCGGTCAAGGAGGCGGTATTTCCCTTCATCAAGTTCCCGGGCGTGGATACCATCCTCGGTCCGGAGATGAAGTCCACCGGCGAGGTGATGGGCGTGGCTGATACTTTTGCCGAAGCCTTCGTGAAATCACAGCTCGCCGCCGGAGTGCGCCTGCCCTCGGGCGGCAAGGTGTTCATCAGCGTGCGCAACTCCGACAAGCCCAAGGTGGTCGAGATCGCGCGCGCGCTTGCGGCACTGGGATGCACGCTGCTCGCCACCCGCGGCACGGCAGCCGCGCTTGCCGAGGCGGGGCTGCAGGTCACCACCGTGAACAAGGTGGCGGAAGGCCGCCCACATGTGGTAGACATGATAAAGAACGGCGAAATTGTGCTGATCATCAACACGGTGGAGGACCGCCGCAGCGCCATCCAGGATTCCTATTCGATACGGCGTTCGGCACTGCAGGCGCGCGTGACCTACTACACCACCATTGCCGGAGCGCGTGCAGCATGCTCCGGCATGCAGCACATGCGTGAACTCACCGCGTGTTCGTTGCAGGACCTGCACGCCAGGCTGCGCTGAGCCGCCGGTTCGGCCGCGAACGCCGGTGCGGCGCAAACGCAGTCAGCAGAACAGTCATTGGCGGCACCAACGCCGCACAGCCAGGAAGAGGTATTGAAAGATGAACAAGATCCCGCTGACCGTCAAAGGCGCCGAATTGATGCGTGCCGAGTTGCACCAGCTCAAGACCGTGGAGCGTCCGAAAGTGATTGCATCCATCCAGGAGGCGCGAACCCACGGGGACCTGTCGGAGAACGCCGAGTACGACGCGGCGAAGGAAAGGCAGAGCTTCATCGAAGGCCGCATTGTCGAACTGGAGGGCAAGTTCGCCAATGCGCAGATCATCGATCCGGCGCACGTCGATGCCGACGGCCGCTGCGTGTTTGGCGCCACCGTCGACCTGGAAGAGGTCGGCAGCGGCGAGACCGTGACCTACCAGATCGTCGGCGACGACGAAGCCGACATCAAGAACGGAAAGATCTCCATCAGCTCACCGATCGCGCGCGCGCTGATCGGCAAGTATTCCGGCGATGTCGCGGAAGTCACGGCGCCTGGTGGCATCAAAGAGTACGAGATTCTGGACGTCAAGTATCTTTAAGCATATTCACCACGAAGCCATAGAGGCACAGAGAACACCCACCTCACCCCACCCCTCTCCGCCCGCAAGCGGGCGGAGAGGGAGTCAGAATGCGAATCAACCACGATCCACATCACTGGCCTTCGCTCCCTCTCCACGTCAGTGGAGAGGGCGGGGGGTGAGGTGCTTTCTTCGGTGGTTAGTCCGGTATGAGAAAATTTGCGTAAGCGGGCGGGATCAGGCGCGGTTCTGAAAACTGCGCTTGAGCGGGCGGCGCGTTTTCTTTCCTGGCCTGGTCCCGGGCTTCGGGTCTGGCTCGGGGCGCTGGCGGTAAATCACCAGGATCTTGCCGATATGCTGGACAGCAGTCGCACCGAGGCTTTCGCATACCCGGTGCAGAATATCCGACCTGTCGTCGCGGACTTCGCCGGCGACCCGGACCTTGATCAGTTCATGCACGTTGAGGCTGCGGTCGATTTCCTTGAGCACCGCCGCAGTGAGCCCGTCATCGCCGATCAGAACCACGGGATCGAGGGCGTGGGCGCGGGCCTTGAGCGCGCGGCGCTCGCCGGGGGTCAATTGATTCGCCAAGAAATCCTCCTAAAGAGGAAATTGTAAGCAATGGCACGAACCAAGACCAGCAAGGCCTGGATGCACGAGCATGTCACCGACTCCTACGTGCGGCGCGCGAAGCAGGAGGGTTACCGCTCGCGCGCGGCCTACAAACTGATCGAGGTGCTGGAGAAGGACAAGCTGGTGCGCCCCGGAATGATCGTGGCGGACCTCGGCGCAGCGCCCGGCGGCTGGTCGCAGGTGCTGGCCCCGCTGGTGGGCACCGCAGGACGCGTGATTGCGCTCGATGTGCTGGAAATGGAACCGATCGAAGGGGTCGCTTTCATTCGCGGCGATTTTTCCGAGACTGCAACCCTGGAACGGCTGGAAAAGGAACTGGCAGGCCGCCGCATCGACCTTGTGATTTCGGACCTGGCACCCAATATCAGCGGTGTTGGCCTGGTGGATCAGGCACGTTCGATCGGACTGGCCGAACGGGCGCTGGAATTTGCCCGCGACAGGCTGAAACCGGGCGGCAGTTTTCTGGTCAAAATGTTCCAGGGTTCGGGGATCGACGAGTTCAGAAAGCAGCTCGC
>CAYNFN010000486.1:0-6519 GCA_964396485.1 uncultured Alcaligenaceae bacterium | reverse complement strand
AGGGAAGCTCTGCATAAGTCCCGCATGCGCGACCGAGGCGATTCGGGTCGAGGGCAAGACGGCGAGGACGCCGTGTAGCCGGACGGCTGTGACTCGTTAGCGGTACGCCCGTTTGCGGGAGCAGCCGTACAAGCGCTCCGTATACATTTGTTTGACACAGCCTCCATGCTCTCCTACCCGCCCCGAGGCTACGCCCGCCGAGTCCGGAGCGCACATAAGGAGGAGCCGACGCTGACATCGGCCCGAATCGCCCGGTCCCTCGAAAGAGTTGAAATGTCATTGGGTTGTGCCAGGTGCGGCGCCTGCGGTGTTACGCTCCTTGTTGGGGCTTCAGCCGCACCTGCGGAGCGACGCCTAGCAGTCATCCGCACCTGGCGCAACGCGCGTCGCCGGACTTATGCAGAGCTTTCCTAGTGAAGGCCACAACGATGAGTACAACTCCCGATTCGCTGAATGATTTGCGCGACCGGTTGCGGCAGTTTGCCGCCGAGCGCGACTGGGAGCAGTTCCATGTTCCGAAGAACCTGGCCATGTCGGTGGCGATCGAGGCCGCCGAGATCATGGAACACTTCCAGTGGCTGACCCCGGACGAAAGTGCTGCGCTTCCCGCGCCGCGGCGCGCCGCCGTGGCGCGCGAGATCGCCGACGTTCTGCTTTACCTGGTGCGGCTCGCGGACGTCCTGGACATCGATCCGGTAGAGGCCGCGCTGGACAAGATGGCAATCAACGCGCGCAAATATCCGGCCGTGCGCGGAATATAATATGGAGTCAGTAAAGACGATCCTTCCGGTGGGCCATTACAAGTATCACGTGTTCTTCTGCTGCAACCAGCGCGAAGCCGGCGCCGCGTGCTGCAATAACCATCACGCGCAGGAAATGCGCGATTACGCCAAGGCCCGCGTCAAATTGCTGCAACTCGCAGGCCCGGGCAAGGTGCGGGTGAACCAGGCGGGATGCATGGACCGCTGCGACGAGGGCCCGGTGATCGCGATTTATCCTCAGGAGATCTGGTACACCTACATCGACAAGAGCGACATCGATGAGATCATCGACGAGCATCTGGTCCACGGCCGCATCGTCGAGCGCCTGCGCATTTGAAATCTGCAACACTGAAGCGACTCTCGATTGACGGACCGGCTGGCAGGCTCGAGGTGGTCGCCAACGATCCCGGGGAGGCGCGCCGCGGGGTGGCGCTGGTTGCGCACCCTCATCCGCTGTACGGCGGCACGCTCGACAACAAAGTTGTGCAGACTCTGGCGAAAGCGTTCTTCGCGTCGAAATACTGCGCGCTGCGATTGAATTTCCGCGGCGTCGGAGCGAGCGAGGGCGTATTCGACGAGGGCCGCGGCGAAATCGAGGATTTCCTGGCGCTTGCGGCGCATGCGCGGCTCACATATGGCGAGGGGGAACTGGTGCTGGGTGGATTCTCGTTCGGCAGCTTCGTCGCCGCCTCGGTCGCCGGGCGACTAGAGCCGAAGCATCTGGTGCTGGTGGCGCCCGCGGTCGGTCGCTTCCCGGTCGGCACGGTTCCCGCCGGAACGCTGGTGGTGCACGGCGAGGAAGACGACGTGGTGCCGCTCAAGGAGGCACTCGACTGGGCCCGTCCGCAACAGCTTCCGATCGTGGTGCTTCCCGGCGCCGGTCATTTTTTCCATGGGAATCTGGTGACGCTACAGAAACTCGTCGAACAACACTGTCGTGCCTGATCCCACTAATCAAGCAGAAAACAAGATCAAGAGCGTTGACGCAAAGATTTCTTTTCAATACCCCCTTGAGGGGTACGCAAAGAAAAAAGAAAGCGCGCAAAGTAAAGACTGGAAATTGATCGTATCCCAACATTTTTCTTTGTGTTCTCTCTGTTTCCTCTGCGCCCTCTGTGTCAACGCCTTTGAACTAATCTCGTTTCCAGATGCCGCTTCTTGAAGTAAAAGACCTGCGCAAATCCTACGGCGACCTCGAAGTCGTGCGCGGCGTGAACCTCTCGCTGGAGGCCGGCGAGTGCCACGGACTGCTCGGACCCAACGGTGCCGGCAAGACCACCACGCTGCGCCTGTGCCTGGGACTTGCCGATCCGGATGCGGGGGAGATATCGCTGCTCGGCCTTCCTGTGCCGCAAGCCGCTCGCGAAGCCCGCATCCGGCTGGGCGTGCTGTCGCAGCTAGACAACCTCGACCCCGACTTCACGGTATTCGAAAACCTGCTGGTATACGGGCGTTACTTCGGCCAGCCCGACGTCGTCACGCGCGGCCGCATTCCCGAACTTCTGGAGTTCGCCGGACTGACCAACCGCGCAAACTCGAAGATCCAGACCCTCTCCGGTGGGATGAAGCGGCGCTTGTCGCTGGCGCGCGCGCTGATCAACGACCCCGACCTGATATTCCTCGATGAGCCGACCACCGGGCTCGACCCGCAGGCCCGCCATCTGATCTGGGAGCGGCTCAAGCAGTTGCTGAACCGGGGCAAAACCATCCTGCTGACCACGCATTTCATGGACGAGGCGGAACGCCTGTGCCGGCGCTTGTCGATCATGGACCATGGCCGCATTATCTCCACCGGCAGCCCGCGCGAGCTGATCTCGCGTCACATCGAGCCGGAGGTGCTGGAGGTGTACGGGGAAGACGTGGCGGGATGGGCGGCCGAGCACGGCGACAAACTTGCCATGCGTGCCGAGCATACCGGCGAGACCGTGTTCTGCTATACCAGCCGCGCCGAGCCGCTGATTGCCACGCTGCAGAATCGTCCCGGCTTGCGCTATCTGCACCGGCCGGCGAATCTGGAAGACGTTTTCCTGAAACTCACCGGACGTGACCTGCGAGACTGACGGCTATGAACGTGGCCATGTGCACAGCTGCATGTTCAATTTCCGCACAGGACCAACCCTTACCGCAGAGGGCGCGGAGGGCGCAGAGGAAAAACAAAGCGAGGAAAAGCAAAATTGGACTTAAAAGCGGGGTGATTGATCGTGAACCTCTATCGGCACATTTCAACGTGGGGGATCATTCGCCAATGAATGCCTTTAATTCCAGTCTGTTCTTTCTCTTGTCTTTCCTCCGCGTACCCCTCAAGGGGGTATTGAAAAGAATCCTTTGCGTCCGCCGCGGTGAGAGCGTTTCGGGTTTGATGTCGGTGCAGCCGTAACCATGAGAGCGAAAGACTTTCGTCCCCCGGCCCTGAGCCTGCGTTTCGCACACGTCTGGCGCCGCAACTTCATGGTCTGGCGCAAGCTCGCCATTCCCTCGATGCTCGGCAATCTCGCCGACCCGATGCTGTACATGCTCGGGCTCGGCTACGGCCTGGGCGCGCTGGTCGGCAATGTCGGCGGACTGCCGTACATCACTTTCCTCGCTGCCGGCACGGTGTGCTACAGCACCATGAACACCGCGACCTTCGAGGCGCTGTATTCCGCGTTCTCGCGCATGCACGTGCAGAGGACCTGGGATGCGATCATGAACGCACCGATCAACCTCGACGACGTGGTGCTCGCCGAGGCGGTGTGGGCGGCGAGCAAGAGCTTTCTTTCCGGCTGTGCGATCCTGATCATCATCTGGGTGCTCGGGCTGTCGCACTCGCCGCTCACGTTGTGGATCGTTCCGCTCGCCTTCCTGGTGGGGCTGACGTTTGCCTGCCTCGGACTGGTCATGAATGCGGTTTCGCCGAGTTACGATTTTTTTCTTTATTACTTCACGCTGCTCATCACGCCGATGGTGCTGCTCTGCGGCGTGTTCTTCCCGACCGACCAGTTGCCCGGGGTGCTACAGGCCGTCTCGGCGGTGCTGCCGCTCACCCATGCGGTCCAGCTGGCCCGTCCGCTGGTCGTCGGCGTCGCGCCGGCCGAGCCGGCATTTCATGTGTTGGTGTTGCTGGGTTACGCGGCGGTCGCGTTCTATGTCGCACTGGTTCTGACGCGGCGGCGGCTGCTCTCCTGAGGCCAGGCGATGCTCTGGATCAAGTCGTTTCACATGATCTTCATGGTGACCTGGTTCGCAGGGCTGCTCTACCTGCCGCGGCTGTTCGTCTATCACGCTATGAGCGAGGACCGGCCGAGCATCGAACGTTTCAAGATCATGGAGCGCAAGCTGTTCTTCGGCATCATGACGCCTGGCGCGGTTTTGACTCTGCTGTCTGGCGCGTGGTTGTGGCTGGGGTATGGCTTTCACGGCGGTTGGCTGGTTGCCAAGCTGGCGCTGGTCGCGGTGCTGGTCGCCTACCATGTGTATTGCGGGAAACTGATGTTCGACTTCAAGCGCGACCGCAATCACCACGGCCACGTGTTCTACCGCTGGCTCAACGAGTTCCCGGTGGTTCTGCTCGTAGCCATCGTGCTGCTGGTGGAATTACAGCCGTTCTGAGTCCCTTGACCGCACTCGCGCGCGGCCTTCTGATCACGGCCTTATGGTGCGCGTGCTCGCTGCAGGCGGAGCAGGTCACCGCGCGCATACTGGTGCAGAACTCCCCGCTTGCCGGCTTTCAGTACTATCAGGGCAAGGAACTGTGGGGGCAGATGAAAGTCGGCGATGCGCTCGCGCTGATCAGGGAGCCGGACAACCCGCATGACGCTCTGGCGGTGAGAGTCGAGTGGAACGGCCACAAGCTCGGCTACGTGCCGCGCAAGGAGAATGAAGCGGTGGCGCGCCAACTCGACCGCGGCAACCGGCTGCAAGCGCGCATCGTGCGCTTGAACAAGCACAAAGATCCCTGGAAGCGCATCGAATTCGAAGTCTTTCTAGGTCTCTAGAATATTGAACCGCAAAGGCGCAAAGACGCAAAGGGAACGCAAAGTAAATCAAGAAAAACATGAATGGGGGAAAGAA
Source organism: uncultured Alcaligenaceae bacterium (assembly GCA_964396485.1). Lineage (GTDB taxonomy): Bacteria > Pseudomonadota > Gammaproteobacteria > Burkholderiales > JACQAP01 > JACQAP01. The sequence goes on along the minus strand of CAYNFN010000486.1, from coordinate 1,708 downwards.
CAGAAGGTCTGGACTTTTCGTTGATGAATGGTCCGTACGCTTCAATGTCTCCTTCTGGCTAATATTTGGACCCTCACCGCAGAGGCGCAAAGGCGCAAAGGAAACGCAGAGAAAACCAAACGAAACATGTCAAAAAGCGGGAGGATTCCGATTTGCCTCATCCAGTCGATATCGCAGAGGCGCGACTATCCACCTCATTTAGCTTTTCACCTCAAGTTGTTTTGCTTTCCTTCGCGTTTCCTTTGCGCCTTCGCGCCTTTGCGGTGAAGTCTTGACTGGGTATCTTTATTGAAGCAAGAACGATTCTTCGCCCCCTGTCCCCGTGGGCTTGAGGCATTATTGGCTGTCGAACTCGGCGAGTTGGGTGCCGCGGACGTCGGCATGGTGGAAGGCGGAGTGAGCTTCGGCGGGACGCTACCGCTCGCCTATTGCGCGAACCTTCACAGCCGCATCGCCAGCCGGGTGCTGTGGGAGATCGGCTCCGGCCGCTACCGCAACGAGGAAGACGTTTACCGCATCGTGTACGCCCTCGACTGGCAGCGCCTGTTCGATCCCGGGCTCAGAATTCGGGTGAATGTCGCGGCGGTCGCGAGCCCGCTTAAGAGCCTCGAATTCATCACGCTGCGGATCAAGGACGCGGCCTGCGACAAGTTCCGCGCGCAAACGGGCAGCCGTCCCAGCGTGGACACCACGCAGCCCGACGTGCGCATACATGCTTTTCTCGACGCGGAGCGGTTCACGATTTACCTCGATACCTCGGGTGAGCCGCTGTTCAAGCGCGGTTCGAGGCAGATCGCGGGCGAAGCGCCGCTGCGCGAGAACCTCGCCGCCGGAATTCTGAAGCTCGCCGGGTGGACGCCGGGCACGCCGCTGCTCGATCCGATGTGCGGCAGCGGCACGCTGCTGATTGAGGCGGCGCAGATCGCGCGTGGCATTCCGGCCGGACGCAATCGCAGATTCGCGTTCGAAAACCTGCGCAACTTCGATGCTGCGGAGTGGGTCCGCATCAGGGACGAAGCTGAAGCGCGTATCAGCAATAACGCCGGGGCTCCGATCTTCGGCAGCGATCTTTTCGGAGACGCGCTGAAGCTTGCGCGCGAGAACCTGGCTGCAGCGGGACTGGCCGATGCGGTCGTCCTCAAGCAGGCCAATGTGCTGGAAATCTCGGCGCCGGCCGCCGAAGGCGTGCTGGTGACCAATCCGCCTTACGGGGTGCGCCTGGGCGAGCAGGAGAAACTGGCTGCGTTCTATCCGCAGCTGGGGAACGTGCTCAAACAGAAGTTTGCCGGCTGGCGCGCCTATCTGTTCACCGCCGACCTGCGCCTGCCCAAGCTGATCGGGCTGTCGCCGTCGAAGCGCACGCCGCTTTACAACGGCCCGCTGGAGTGCCGGCTGTACGAATTTCGCATGGTCGCGGGCGCGATGCGGCGTACAACGCGAAGTGACAAGTGACGCGTGACCTGTGACGGAAAGGCGAAGGAGCTTGTTGCTTCTTACTCGTTACCTGTCACTGGGCAAGTCTCAGCGATCCCTGCACACTTTTTTGACATCGATGTGACCAAGTCTCAGCGTTGGCTGAACGACCTTCAGGATGCTTCTCAAAACTTCCCAAACTGTTTTATAGAGGGAAATCATGGCATTCTTGGTCCGAATCGGTTGCACGATGCTTGCAATGGCATTGCGAACGCGTTCAGTGATCGCTGAGACA
>CAYNFN010000485.1:0-29788 GCA_964396485.1 uncultured Alcaligenaceae bacterium | reverse complement strand
CCCCTCTCCTTGAACTAGGCGGAGCCCCTCAATCTTGAAACGGCAAGTCCCTGCCCCCGAAATATCACGGTACTTTTTCCCGATTGCCGGTGAAGGCAACCCCCACAAAACCGGATGTTCTCCTGACAAATCCGTTGCGATCAGGCGGTACTTGCCTTGCTCTGCTGGGGCCAATACCGCTACCCCCCCCAGCGTAATCCGATCATTTGCATTTAGAGGATTTGCAAATGGATCGACCGAAAAGTACACCAGTTCTGACGGTAGCGTCGGTTCAATCGTGCATTTATGTCCCTTCCTGAGTACTCCCTCTTCCGAAGAGTAACCGTGCCGAGCCGTCAGCACGTGTGCGATCTTATCCTCGATGTAGGGCGCGCCCAAGAAGTCGAACAACTGCTTCAAATTGGGCGTCTGGTTCTTCATATCCTGGTAGTCGATCAAAAACACGAATTCTTTTCCCTTTGAATAGTCCGCGATATTCGCCTCGAAAGCCTTCAGTGTCTGTTCCACCTGTTTCGGATCCTTGCTCTTCCACCACTCACTCCGGGCGACCTGGTCATGATTGCGGGTAAGAAAGATGAACGCCGGATTTGGAAAAAGTTTGGCGAGAAAGTCCAGATAGTATTGCAAGACGCCCTTGTCAAAATGTTCGGGTAAGTATCGAATTTCCTTGAAGCCTATGCACTGCAGTCCGGCTTTCTCACCGTCCGGTACGAATTGACGCCATACGAGCGTGCGCGCATCGTCTAGGAAGCGTTGCTCGTCAAGGAGTGCGGCACCGAACCACGGCGACGTAACAAGCAGAGACGCCTTGTCCTTCCCATACTGCTGTTTGGTCTTTTGCAACGATTGATAGGCGAGAAATAGCCCGTAGCATAGATTGTGGTTCTCACCGCGCACCACGCACCCCGCGATTGAATTGAGCAGTCCCTGGAGCAACGTTGACCCGCTGCGGCCATATGTAATTATCAAGACACTCTCGAAATTCACGGCACGATGTGTAACGCGTCGCGTAAGCATTAGCTCAGTCAACGGAGCACGCGGAGAACGGTGATGCTTTCTTTCGGTACCTCCACCCAACGCGCCTCGGCCCGGGATACCTTTTCCTCGCATCCTACGGCCGGCAGCGCCGCACCCGCGGGATTGCCCGCAATCCTGCTGAGCCGCACCTGGCCGGTGCCGACTTCCTTCAGCTCGAGCTGCATGCCGGCCGATCCCGCATTCACCACGATGTATCCGTCCTCTCCCGCCCGCCGTGTGCGGAGCACGTACACTTCTTCATCGAGCAGAAACTGCGATACATCCGCGCCGGGAAGCACATCGCCTAGGAGGCCGAACAATCGGCCCACCGGGGTGAGCCCGCCCTCGTTGGTCAGCAAAGGTTTGTGCGCACCGGTCGGCGTGCGCATGGGGTAGTAGTGGGCGTACTCCACGCCGCTTGCAATGGTGTTGCCGATCTGCATGGTGACGTTGAGCAGGTGTTCCACCTCCGACAGCCGCTCGCCTCTGATCTCGTTTGGAGTATTCCACTCCGTCAGCGCAAGCAGCACCGCGCGCCCCTTGGCCCGCTCCAATTGCACTTTCAGTTCCCGGAGACTTTCAGTTCTCATGAATCCGCCGCGCTTGAAGCCGGCGGCGAGCTTGATGCTATCGTAGCGGTGTACAATGGCAAAATCGAAACTGTCCCTCGCCTGTGCCAGCAACGTCGGCCACCAGGCCCGGGAACCGGAAGGCGCAGGGTTGCTGGTCCTCAGTTTCCAGTTGCACTCGCTGCGCGACAAGCCGCGGCACAAGTCGTCACGGCCCCTTGTGCGCAACTCCTCCAATTGCGGCAGGTCAAGGCGGTCGGCAAACCCGACGCCTTCGAAGTTGCCCGATCCGGCCGCCCCGATGAGTATCGAGGGATCGGCGGCGCGCATTTCACGCGCGAATACATTGAGTGCCCGCGCATATTCTTCCGCGGTGATCGGGTAGCCCGCGAGATAGGGCTCGTTTCCGATCTCCCAGAAACGCACCCGCGCGCCCATGTCCTTGACCGCCTTGACCCACCTTGCGGCCTTTTCCGCATACAGCTTCAGATTCTGCTCGCGATCCCCGCGCGCCCGGAATGCGCCATCGACGTTGACGATGAAAAAAACGTCCTGTGCGTCGGAAGCCGCCGCATGGGCGAGCAACTCCCGGTAATCCGTGCGCGCGTCGCTTTCCGCCTTCGTCGGCGCCTCCCCCGGCCAATCCTGCGGACGTTCCAGGAGATTTTTTTCCCAATCATAATTGTCCGCGAGCTCACCTCCCGGAAAGCGCAGGGTCGCGATACGGGCCTCTTTGAGGCTCTTGATCGACTGCGGGCGTGCCCAGAACCTGTCGTCCTCGAAATGATACAGCGTGTTCGCTCCGAGCAGTCCGCTTCCCGCCTTGTCCCACGTCGCGGCGGTCGGCACGCGCAGCACCTTCGCCTCCGGGCCCTGGCGTTCCAGCAGGCACGATGCGGCGAACGCCGGAGCCGCAAGGAGTTCCGCATGGATTACCAGCGCGCCGGATAAAGCAATCCGGAAAACCCTGGCCCCAATCATGCTCATCCGATGAACTCCAATTTGAACAACACGTGCCTCTTGCCGTTGACGTCGTCCAGGCAGATTTCAACCGGCTTCCCGTTTTCGAGCCGTACCTCGTCTATCTTGAAGCGGGCGGAAGCCGCCCGCGGATTGTTCGGAAACCGGCCTGCCAAGTGGGGCGAGGGCAAGCCCCACGAAGCCTCTCTCTCTCCGCGGTCGCCGGACACCACCAGCCGCAGGCCATCGGCTGCGTAATCTGGCTTTGGCATCACGATACCGTTTACCGCAAACGGCCGCCCCGCTGTGACGTCACGAGGCAATCGCGCCAGCCTTGCGGTCTGGATGACGTCGCTCTCCAATTTGCGGACGACCACCTCTTGCGTCGCCCGATCGGCAGGTTCCCGGGACGCGGAACGCGAGCCATTCAGCGTGAGTTTCTTCAGAGTGTTCTCGAAGACCCGATCGAATTTGTCTTTCCACTCGATATAGAAGAGCCAGTCATCCCGGTAGTAGTCGTTGATGCGATCGATCAGTGCGCCGGGAATCGCGGAGCGTGGCAATGAATCCTTGCTTTTGTTCTCTACCGGTATCTTGTCGATCTTGACTCCAAGCGTTTTGAACAGAACCGGCAACGCACTCCGAAGCGCTTCCAGCGGTATGATGAGATCGAAGCGGCACACTCCGTCGTCATCGAGGAAGCGTCCTTTCTGCCGCTTGTTCTGTAACCAGTCGCCGCCGTCCCAAAAGGCCTCGAAAGTCACGCCTGCCGAGATATGCGCCTCCTTCGTAAAGCGTCGGTAGTTATACCAGCTCAGCACCCAGTCCGCGGGCTCCCTCACGACGCCGAAGCGGAAAAATGTTTCCGGGGCATACCGGCTGTTATCGAACAGGAACGCGTATTCCTGCCTCACCTCACTCCACCCGATGTGCTTTCGCCCTGCGGAGCCGGAGCGATTGATTTCTGCGTGCCTGGCCAGCACCGCTTCTATCGACGTCGAGCCCGTCTTGGAGTTGGCGATGAATACGAACCGTTTTTTTACGCCGATGAGCACAGTCAAGTCCTGATTTTCACCCGCATCACCAAGTACCGGTTGCCCCGGCTGTCCCGCAGGCACAGCTCAGCGGGCTGCTCCGCTGCAAGGCGTACGCCCGCTAACCTGAATCTCGAGTTCGCCGCCAGGGGATGATCCGGAAACCTTCCGGCGAGCCGCGGGGATGGCAGGCCCCACTGGCACGGCCGCTCGCCCATGCCGTCCGCCACCACCAATTCCCACCCATCGGCCGGCGCATCCGGCTTCAGCAATACGACCCCCCTCAGGGCAAACGGTTTGCCGACCCTCGAGACGGCCGGCGGAATTTTTACTTTGACCGTCTGCACCAGGGGACAGTTTGTTTTTTCCGCGATCACGGATGCGGCCCCCGGTTTTCTCTTCGATTCGGGACGCTTCCTTTGATCGAGTGGCGGGAAAACGATCGGCGAAACGCGTGCCGCCGCCCTGGCTTTCGAATACTCGTCCTTGATCGCGTGCAAGCTCACGGTGGGAATCGTCGCGTAGTCATTGCAATAGTAGTCGAGCAACCTTTCGAAAGTCTCGGGAGCGAGAACTTCCAGGCCCAGTTTCGGCCCACTCGTCTGCTTGCGGGCCAACTGCTCCGGGGCGCGTTCCAATGGGCCGGTCATGCCCTCCCGCATCCAGTGCGCCCGGATTTCATCCGTGACGCGCCCGGCATCGCCGATGTCGGCGATGCGGTTAAACACCGACAGGTCCGGTCCCAGAAAATCCATCATCGGCCGAGTATGAAGCATGATGATCGGCGCGGCTTTCAGGTAGGCGCCGAGGCGTCTGACCAACTCGTCGATCTGCGGATCGAAAACCAGCCCCACATCGGCGAGCCGTCCCGCGCATTCGGCGTTTTCCGAAAGCTCGCGGAAGTGACACACGCGATTCGAGTACATCGACAGGAAGCGCCGGAGCGGATCCCTAGTGAGAGCGAATCGGTAGTAGTTTCCCATCGAGCCGGACGCGGCTGCCTTATTCTCGATTGCGACCGCATCGTCGCTGCCGCCCATGAAGTAATGGCGTCTGAGCTTTTTCCTCTTGTTCTCGTCATAGCGCCCAGCCTTGCCTGTAGCAGACTGATACAACCACGCGAACATCGAAGTCGTCGCGACCTTCGGGACGTTTTGATAACCCACACACAAGCTTTGAATCAGAATCATCGAACTGTGCTCTGGTGTCGTGGATCATCAATTCGCGGCGCGATACCGTCATGCCGGGCATGGGCCGCCGCGGGGCGGGCATGGATGCCTGCCCCACCGGTTCGTTCTGCGCAATTCAGACTTACCATCGCGCGGATCAACACTTTCCGGAAGATCATCAGGCCGCTCCTTGCACGACCGCCAGGCGGAACAGGGAAACCTCATTACTGCGCCCGTCGACCAGCAGGATTTCATACGGGCCGCTTTCCTCCCCGAGCACGCTCTCAATCCTGAACCTCGCTTTGGCGCTGTTCAGACCATCCGGGAATCTCTTCTTCATCACTGGAGATCGCAAATTCCACGTCACTCCACGCTCCTCAGCGCCGCTCAGGCGAAGCGTGCACCCCTCCGGAGCCGACTTGCTCAAGGCGACGAGACCGCCGATCGTGAACGGCTGCCCCGGCTCCACGTGTGAAGGCAGAGTATCTATCGCCGCGTGGAGCACCCAGGGAACCTCGGCCGCCCGCGAAACGACGCGCAACCGCCGTCCACCGGGTTTCCCGGAACCGGCAAGGCTCGCGGTCGACCCGGCGGATCGGCGCAGGCACCACTGTCCGGCGGGACCGGCGGCCACAATCTCGTAGGGACGCGTGCGGATGAACTCGTGAACTGCCCGGAAAACGTCGTGATGCTGATGATTTCGTGCCGGCTGCCAGTCGTCCCCTATTATCACTCCGTCCTGCTCCAGGACCGCGTCGATCAACTCCAATTCTTTCAGGGTCGATTCGTATTTGTGCGATGCGTCGAGATAGACCCAGTCGAGTTTTTCTTCGAGCGTGCCGAGAAATTCCTCGGCGAACCTTTCGACCACGCGGATATCAATATGCTTGTATCCGCCGACCCGGCGCAGGGTGTCACGGTAGGCGTAATCCGTGGTGAGTTTTCCGAATCCCGTGTAAGACGAATGAGCGCCCCATCCGAAATCCGGCCCGAGCCGCCTCCAAGGATCCACGAGGAAGAGCTTCTGCGGCTGCAGCACCTCGGCCAGCACTGCGGAGAAATGACCCCTGAACACGCCGATCTCGGCGCCGACGGCGTTTTTTCCGGCGTAGGCGAGAATCCACTTGCGCTTTTCCAGTCGTTCGATCTCTGCCGGGAAAAACGGTATTTCGTCGCCCGTGATCGATTTAACCGGCGATGACTTATCGATCAATTTTTCCGCACTTGGGGACATGTCTCTATCACTCATCGCTTTCCTTCGAGTTCACCCAGTTGAATCCCGGAGAAACTGCTGCTTCCCGCATATCTGGTGGATACCCGTTGCTTGCCGAATCCGCCTTTTCCTTCGGCGAGCATCACCGCGTAGCGGCGGTATTCCTCCGCGTTGTTGAAGTGCTGGCCGCGGCGCACCTCGCGCGGTACCTTGTCCTTGAAATCCGAGTGATACTTGAAATGCGCGAACCACGCCGGTTTCCCGGACACCCGCGCGTTGGCAAGATAATGCAGCCCCTCCGAGTAACGATGCCACGGCTGGTAGCGCAACAGCGCATACTTCTGCGAAGTAAAAGCGTTCGGCGTGGAAAGCTCCGCCAGCCGGTGGCGAATACTGCTCACGTAGGTCGGCCCGTTGCTGTACATTCCGCTGCCCAGCCGCCAGCGCAGCAGCGGCTCGCGATCAAAATACGGCGCGGCCTCGAACGGCGGCTGCCGGGAAATGTCGGCTTCCGCCAGATCGCCATACGGATACATGTCGATCATGTAGGTCGCGACCGCGTCCGCCCCCTCGGCCTCCACCTCCGCAATGAACGCGGCAAGCCCACGCTCTTCGCAGTCCGGATACACCAGCAGCTCGTCGGCGTCGGCCAGCAGCACCCACTTCCCAAGGCATATATTGCCCATTACCGCCTGTTGCCAGGCCACCCCGTAATGCGAGTGCCGGTATTCGGTATCCGCCGAAAACAGCACCCCGTCCGGCTGCCCGAAAAGGTACTCGCGCGTGCCGTCATCCGAGCAGTTGTCCACGAAGATGAATCCGCGCACGCCAATTCCCCGGTAATGCGCCAAAAAATGCGGCAGCATCGCCATCTCGTTGCGAACCACCGACACCACCACCAGATCGTGCGAAAGCCGGCACTGGATCTCCTTTGCGTCCGTGAGCAGTTCAAGCTGGTTGCTGTAGCCGGCAATCGCCGGCGCCGCCGAACTGGGCCAGATCTTCTTCGGCCGCAAATCCTCGCGCCCGGCCATCTGCCGCGTCGATGCGAGATCACGCTCGGTGTCCAGGTGAACGAGCTTGGTTGGCGTGATCCGACTCGGAAAGAACGTGTTCTCCCACATCCCCACCGGCATCGCCTCGGCAAACGTGCGCTGCCGTCGGTAGGACTCGCAGTCCTCCTCCGAGGGGGTGATGAATTGCAGCGCCAATAAATCCCCCACCAGTTTGTCCTCCATGAAGGAACGGGCGATCAGCCGCTTGCTCGCCTCGGCGTCTATCGCGCTCAACAGTTTCGCGATCGCCACCCGCGAAAGACAATATCCGCTACCGCCATCGGCGTAAATTGACGGCTCCGGCGATTTGTCGAGGGCTCTCTGCGAACGGAAGTCGTGGGACTTGGATTGGTGCCACACGCGGTCGGTTCCGCCCACTTCGCGGCGGATGACGCGGCCGTAGTAGAAATGCTTGCGATAGCTCAAGCTGTCAAAGTAACGCCCCACATCGAGGTAGCAGTCATCGTCGACCTTGACCACATACTGGGCATCGGTGTGACGGTACGCCCACTCAAAAAGCTTCAGCGTCTTCTTGGGCAGGTCTTCATAGCGGTCGGAAACGTCGAGCGCGAGCAAGCCGTCCTGCAGCGTGTCGTCCCCATCGCCCACCAGCACCACGTAGGGAATGCCGCGCGCTTCCAGGTCCTGTCCCCAAGTCTCGCGTATGGCCTTGATACGGTTGTCCAGATATTTGCGGCAGGAATAAATTACCACCAGCGTATCCCGCGGCCAGCCTGTCCCAGCCAGGCTGAGCATCAGCTCGCTCACTGGGGTAAACAACTCGTCGTGGCACGAGCCAAACTTGTCGCGGATCAGGCTCTGCATCTCCCGCACAAAGCCCCGCAGCACCGCATTACTAGGCCGGGCGGCAAGGCGGCCCAGCGCAGAGCAGACCGCGGCGGGAAGATATTCGCCTGCCTTCAGTTTGATCGCCGCGGCGCGCACCATTTTTCCCAATCGCATCAGGAAGACATCCGTACTCATCGCTGCGTCGGCTGCCAGGACATAGGCGCTCGCCATGAGGTCGGCGCCAAGGTACAACGCCCGCTGGTCGCCGAGGGCGATCGCCTTCTTCTCCACCTCGGCCAGCGCAGACTTCAGCACTTCCGGGTCCCGCTGATGGGCCGCCTTCTGCGCCGCGTGCAGCGCGACTGCAGCGTCGCGTTGAAGCTCGTACATCTCACTCTTCTGGCGTTCGCCGAGCTGGCGCAGCGTGTGAAACAGCCGCCGCTCGCCCATCTCCAAAAAAAGCGCCTGCAACGCGTTCTTGCCTTCAAGCGGAAATGCTGCAATGCGCACTGCCTCGGCCGGCTCAGCAGCGAGCAGCTCGTCGATCGTGCCTCTGCCTGTAGGAGACAAGGCCCGATTGAGCTCCGGCAGGCCATTCGTCACCAGCTCGCGCAAAAAGATTAGGGCTTCCGGATTGTGGCGCCGATGAAAATACAAGACAGGCTCGAGCGCCTCTTCCAGCCGTCCAGCAGGGGGCACGCCACGCTTTTCCAAAGTATCGCGCAGCCTGCGCCAGGCCGACTCGGCGCGGGAGAGCTCATCGTCACGCAACGCTCCAACTCGCGCCGCCAAGCGCTCCCAGAACGTGGGAGAAAGCCCATAGTTGCGAATCGCAGCATCGACGACTTGGCACTTGTGATCGTCGCTGTAGCGCTCGAGATCGGCCAGCATGGCGATCATCGCGTCTAGCAGTTCCAGGTCGTGCAGACGGGAAAACCACTCGCCCTTGAAGGCGTTGAGAAGCCAGATAAAGGCGAAACGGAATTTTTCTGCTTCATCAAGTTCGATTTCCCCTTCGGCCTCCAGCCGCTGAACGTGCTTCAGGGAAAAATGAATGCATTCAGTGTTGAGCCAGGTTCCATCCGACTGCGCGGCCAGGCGCCCGAGAGCTGCGGTTGCCCGAACGATGTGTTTTTCCGCAGCAAGGACCGGAAGGAGTATCGACAAGCGGTATTTATCGGACGACGCTTCATACGTATAAAGAGAGCTCAGGTCGAGCGACCGGTGCAGCTGCAAGAACTCACCGCTCTTGCACGTGATCTGCACGGCGAGATTAAGATAGCGTTCGCGGGCGGGGCCGCGCAAGCCGGCCGAGCTGAGCGCCCTTCGGATCGCATCGTACCGCTTCTCGTTTGGGTTTTTTCCCAGGCTCACGTTGAGTTCGTGCATTGCGGACCACAGAAGCAGCGTGCTAGCGTCTTCCTCAATCCCTCCGTCCGCGTGCAACTGGTCCCTGTCGTCAAATGAGAGGAGTTGCTCCAACCGCATTTGGCGCGCGAACTTGCGTACGAAATGATGTGCTTCACCGTCCAGGCTCCGGAAAAACCCGCCGCAACGCAAGTGCTCCAGCGCAAGCAGCCCGAAGTATTGGCGTTGATGCCCCTCCCCGAGCCCCGCGATCTTCCGAATCCACTGTGCAGCCTTTTGGTGCGAGAGCACCAGCGGCTCAGGCGTGATCGAATGACCGTCAATCCGCACGCTGATCGCGCATGATTCGGCACCGTCCGCTAGCTCCCAAAGATACCCCGGGAGCTCGATCTCAAACCCCGCCTCAGCATAAGCATCCCCAAGCACCTCTTCGAGATCTGGCCGACTTACTCGCACTACACCGCACTCCACGGGTTTGCCGTCGACAGTCACCTCGATGACGCTGCGCTCGGCACCCCGCGCCACTGCCCAGCCGCGAATCACGAACGGGAGCCACGATTCGATTGCAGCGAGCGCCGTTTTGGTTTCGGTTCTGATCCCCAGCGCTTCGCCCGCCACGTGCTGGGGACGGAACGCGAAGTCGACTTTGCGTAATGAATGGCCGTTGGCGAGGATGTGGATCTCCGCCTCCTTCAGGCCTTCGCGCGAGAGCGCCGCTTGCAGCGGCACGGCGGGCTTGATCTGAAAGCCGCTCTTGCGGGCGTTCGCGCCGAATGTCTCCACCACGTCGCGCCGCTCGGTCCATTCGGGCTGCTCGACGTACTGGCGGCCGTCCACCCGCACGGTGAGATCCAGCGGCTTTCCGCTCTGGCTGAACGCCCACCCCAAAATCTCGAACGGGTCAATGCGCTCGACGTAACCCGCGATATCGGTGCGTGGCCCGCCCGCCAGTTTCCTGGCGGCGTCAAGAACCGGGCGCAAAACGCTTATTCTTCCTATTCTCAATTCGCCGGTTCCTCAAGTGTTCGGTTGTCGCGGCCGCTGGTGCCGGGCGTTGCCAACTTGCCTGACTGCGACAGGACATCGCTCCGCCACTTCATCAGGGCTTCGTTGACCAGCGACGGACGGCTCGTCCAGTCCAGAGGCAGCAGCCCCTCACCCATTCTGAGCGAGCGCAGCCTTCTGGCGATGGCGCCTGTATCGAACGCGAACACCGGTAAGCCCGACTTCAGCGCCAGGGACAGCGTGTAGCTGTAGGTTTCCGGCCACAGCGACGGCAGCCAGGCAACGTGCGGCGAGAGACTACACAGACGGTCCAGCGCCTCCTCTTCAACATAGGGGCCCGTGACCGTGACGCCCGTGGCTTCAAGGCGGCGGTCGTTCGGCGTATGCCCCATAACGATGAATTTCAGGGGCAGCTTGCGCTGACGCGCATCCTTCGCGCAAGCGAGCAGCACGTCGTAGCCCTTGATCTTGCTGATGGCGCCTATTGCGACCACCCGGAGTTTCTCGTTCGGCAAAAGGTCAGGCAATTGCACCGGCGGCTGCCGCGGTTCGAGTTGTTCATGCGAGACGACCTCAAAGCGCACTTCTGTGAAATAGCGAGCAAGGCGTTCGGCCACGTCCTGGTCGGGGACGAGCACTTTGTCCGCGGCCCGCAACGAACGTTGGTGCATGGCACGCCAGGCCACGATATCAGTCACGCCAAAGCTCGAACCATCTTTCATCAGACAACGATTGCACTGGTGAACGTGAGGTTCTCCACAGTACCGACCGCTGCCATTGACCAGATTGATGCGCGGGCAGATGACCGTGTAGTCGTGCAGTTTCACTTCCCAACGCATACCGGTTTCTTTGGTCAACGCTGTCAGATAGTCAGGCGCCTCCGGTACGAAATCGACAAGGCTGTGAGTGTGTACTTCCGTGATGCCCAGCTCCATCAGCGGGGACTTCAGAGCCGCGGTATCCGCCAGGGGTAGAGCATGCATGTTCGGCATGGACTTTATCGCGGGATGACCGAGCACCCCATGCGAAGGCTGGCCAGGCTTTGGGCGCAATAGAAACACGCCGTAGCCTTCCCGCTCAATGCGCCGGATTTCCTCCCGTACATGACGCTCGGTGCCGCCACCCCGGTTGTGAGAAACGATCAACACGTTTCGTTCACGCCGTGCGCGCCGCATGCGCGCCCAATCCAAACGGAGCCGTGCTTCCTTCAAGGGGTCCCGTTGAATAAACTTGGCCACGTCCTTCAAGTAACGGGGATGCTGTCTGCTCATTATCTTGAGGGCAGCCTGTATCCGCCTCGCCTTCTCCCCCTGGAAAGAAATGGCTCCCCAGTGGCGGACGAACACGTCGGCCGCGATCACGTTACGCCACCCCTTCTGTATGGCGCGCTGGCAGAAATCGTTTTCCTCGCCATAGCCCTTGCCGAATACCTTCTCATCGAAGAGACCCACCTCATTCATGCAGACGCGCGTGATGTACATGCAGAAGCCAATGCCGGTTGGGGTTTCCACTTCAAACCCGGCGTTGACCGAAGCGGTCAACGCATCCAGCTCGGCATATGCCAGTTCCAGCGGATAGGGGTTGTCGTGCAGGAAATGCGGGTAGCTGCATATGGTCGCGTTGTTGGACAGAGGCGTCACCGTACCGGTACGCCTGTTGCGCCAAGCGGCCTGCTGCAATCGGTCCAGCCAGCCGTCGTACACTTCGGTATCGGAATTGAGCAGCACGACATCGCGGTCGGTATGAAGCGCCATCCCGCGATTGGTGGAGTAAACATAACCGCGGTTTTCAGCGTTTGAAAGCAAGGTGAAAAGCCCTTTGCCGGCAAGGCGGCTCAACTGCTCAACCAGGTGACTGTCTGGACTCGCGTCGTTGATCACGACAAGTTCGAACGGCGTTTTGCATGTGGCGGCGAGCACGCTGCGCAGACAGCGGAGAGTCTCGACCAATCCTTTGTAAACCGGCACCACGACATCCACTTGGGCAAAGCCGGGCTTCGAGCGGGCAGGGAGCGCAGTCCAGGACTCCTCCCTAAAGAGCAACGGCAACGGGACGTTACCTGCCGCCACGACAAATTTGCCGCCGCCGCGATGTTCCGGCAGCGTGGACCGCTCCTCCCGGCGGCCGTAACGCAGATAGTGGACTAACGGATTGATGCCCGCCTCCGCAATCTCCGGATTGGCGCGCAGATAGTAGGCGCTGTCGAATTGCGGGCAGGGTGAGCGCCCTTCCAGACCGCCCCATTTGAGGTAGTGCAGCAGGGGGTCAAGCCCAGCGCGGGCGACGTCCTTGTTGTTGGCGAGATAATAAGCTACATCGAACCACGGGCTAGGCGATATGCGCCGATAGCGCCCCACGTGCACGTAATGGAGCAAGGCGTTGACATTTTTAGTCCGGCTCCGCGCGTGCGAGCGGTAGTAGGCAGTATCGAAGAACGCCATGGGCGAGCACCCTTCCCGGTCACCGTAGACGGCATAGTGGAGCAACGCTGGGATGCCGGTTTGGGCGACGTCTCCATGGGTTTCGAGATAGTAGACGTCGTCGAAATGATTGGTTCGCTTGATGAGGTGGACGATCAGAGCCCGATAGGGGTTGCGCAATCCAGGCAGCCTGGATATCACCTCGATCAGCCAAAGCGTGCTGAGTAACGTCTCACCGCGCCAAGCCCTGATGAGGCGAAACGTATCGCCTAGCCACGCGTTCGTCTGGTCGCGCACTCGAAATTCCTTCAGACCTTGGTTTCCGTGAATTGCACGCCGACCCACCGGATGTACCCCGATGATTCCTGAGAGTGGTAGCCGCGGGGAAAGCGCGTTCCGAGTCCCGCGAAATGGGAAAATGCCTTTTTAAGGATACCTCGTTTTCTCCTCTTTAACCCATCCTACGACAGCCCCAGAATCACCTTCGCGCTCACGGGGATCTGAAACAGTATCTGCGTGACGTTCTTGGCGAACTGGTGCGGGAGCAGGCGGCCGGCAGGAGCAATCCCGATCGCAACGAGCATACGGGCGCATCTAACCAATATTAGTCCAGCACAACTTTCGCGGCGAGTGCGACCTGGAAGATGATCTGCACGATGTCCTTCCAGAATTGCCGCGGCTTCGAACCTAGCTTTGCCAGGACGAAGATGTTGTCTCCAGCGCGGATCCGGCTACCGGTACCGGATTCCTCGTAGGTCCCGTCGAGGTGCGCGACTATGATTCGCGTCGTATCCGCATTCTGCGTGTAGCCGCCGGCCCGCTTGATGTAGTCCTTGATGTCGTACCTGGTGTCGAAAGCCACCGCGTTCGGGAATTGCACCTCGCCTTGCACCAGCACCAGCGCGTTCTTCGCCGGCACCCGAAGGATGTCGCCATTCTCGAGCACCAGCTCGTCGCGCTGCTGCGCTTGCGCGATCACGACCTGGCCGAGCGGCTCGATCATCCGCGCGCGCCCGACCCACTCCAGCATGAGCTTCGCTTCGTTCTGGCGCAGTAACGACTCATCGGTCGTGCCAGAGCGCGCCGTGAGAACCGCCACTTCCAGGTTTTTCAGGGACGCATCCAGCATCTCCTTCTGGCGCGCTTTGACGCTGGCCCGATACAACTGAAGGTTTCCCGCATCGGAACGTTCCGTCAGCTCGATGCGCTGGATCAGTCCGCCCATGCGGGCGCCGTACGGGAGCACGTATTCCTGCGGACTGACGTGCTCGCCCTCGACCCGGACGGTGATCGTGCCAGGGCGTTTGTCGGCGGTGAACTCGATCCCGTCGCCGTTCGCAAGTTGTACGGTACTCGCCTTGGCGAGTGCGTAGTACTCCGTGTTTTGCACGATGCCGGTATTGCGGATCACGCGCACGTGCGTGGCGGGAGGAAGAGGCTTGGCGAGAGCCCCGAGCTGCGCAATGTCGATGCTGGTGCCCGAGAACTCAAAGCGCTTCGCGTTTTCCGCGAGCCCCGAAACCTTGAACATGCTCTTGCGCGGCTGTACCAGGACGACATCGCCATCGCCGAGCTGCACGCCCGGAAGCCGACCGCCTATCAGGAAGTCGTAAAGGTTGAATTGCGCTCGCACCATGCTGCCGCGGAGAACCTGAACGTCGAGGAACGAGCCGCGCTCCGGATCGATGCCACCCGCCTGGTCGAGGTAGCGCAGTATGCTGTCTGTAGATGTGCCCTGGTACATGCCCGGCCGGTAAACAAAGCCGGTAACGAACACCCGCACCGGCTGGGCCGCCGCAAGGCTGATGTAGCTGTGCACATTCGAGCGGAAGGTGCGGCGCATCGATTCCTCGAGAACCTTCTGGAGGTCTTTGTTCGGCACGCCGAGGACCCGGACGGGCCCGATCTGCGGGAGGAAAATGTTCCCCTTCGGATCGACAGTGAGGAGCGCATCGAACTGAAAGGCCCCCCAGAGGCGAACCTGCACCTGGTCGCCAATCGCAACGACGTGGTCAGGGTTGAAGATCGAGGCCGCGCTCGCCGCGAACGCGCCGGTGAACAGATTTGCGCCGAATACATCGCTGTTCAAGTTGACCGAATAATCGAACGGACGCGCACCAGGGGGCAGCGCATTGGCGGCGGGAGCAACCGGGGCTGCGGGTACCGCCGCCGGCGGCGATGAAGCCGGAGCCGAAGGCGTTTGCGGAAACAGCGGCGCAAAGACTGCGGGCAACGGCTGCAGAGGCGAAGAGGATGGCGCGGCGGGCGCGGTGGACGGAGCCGGGGTCGTGTTCTGGGCTGCAGCTGCTTGCGCGAAGAGCAGCAGGGCCAGGGTCGCAGGTAGGAGTCTCATGGAATCAGTCCCGGTGTTCGCGAATGATGACCGTAAGTAGGTGCAGGATGCCGGTGAGAACGAGCGTCGCGATCAGGTAGGTCGCGACGTTGTACAGCCGGGCGGGCTCGAGCGAGAACTCGGGCATCGTCGGCTCCTGTACGACCGAAACCTTCTTCAGCGTTCGGCTGGCGTCAATGCGCGCCAGCTCCAGCGCGGCAAGCGCGGTCTTGTAAACATCCTGCTGGAAACCCGCTTCCATCAGCAGACGATCGTATTCCTCGGCCAAACGATTGAGCGGATTGCCGTTCGATGACGCCAGGCGGGCGCGGTCCGCTGCCAGTTGTTGCTCCAGCGCGCGCACCTGCGTGTTTATCTGCACGAGGTCCGGCGCGGCCGGCGCGAGATAGGACTCGAGCGCGCGGCGTCTGGCGTGGAGTCCCGAGAGCTCGCCCTCAAGTTGCGCGGCAACGGCCGAGCGGTTCTCGACGGTCGCCGTCGGCGAAACCAGGCCGTGCTCGTTCTGGTAGGCGAGCACCGACTGGCGAGCCTGCAGCAGCCTTTGGCTCACGGCTGCAACCTCGCGCTCGGCGAACGCCACCTGCTCCCGCGCAAGTTTGTGTGCCAGCTCGTTCATGAAGCGCTCGCCCTCCAGCACCAGCGCGCTCGCAATGGC
Source organism: uncultured Alcaligenaceae bacterium (assembly GCA_964396485.1). Classification (GTDB taxonomy): domain Bacteria; phylum Pseudomonadota; class Gammaproteobacteria; order Burkholderiales; family JACQAP01; genus JACQAP01. Next base: position 14,181 of record CAYNFN010000485.1, on the reverse strand, counting down.
ATGGGCCATCGCCGGCGTGTACGCCTGCGCCCGGATCACAAGCAGCCCCGAATACTCGTCGTACTCCGCCTCGACGCGTTTCTGGTAGTGGCGCAGGAACCATTCCGCCGAGATGTTTTTGCTCCAAAGCCGGGATAAGGCGTCGTAGCTGCGGCTGTAGTGTTCGCGCAGATCGAGCTTTGCGTCGAGCGCGCGCAACATGTCCGCCGAGAGCAGGTAGTCGCGGAGCATCAGTATGTCCTTCTGCTGGCTGTTCGAGCCGCCAAGCAGCGCGGTAAGGTCCGTCGGCGTGGCGGCGCCGCCTTGTAGGCTTTCCACCACGACGTGCAACTCGGACACGTAACGGTTGGCCGCAAGCAGACCCCAGTACAGGGTGAAGAGGACCGTCAGCACCGCTGCTGCCTGCCAGAGGCGATGGCGTTTCACGAGATCAATCATCGGCAGACGCTCCGTGCAGGTTTCTGTACTCTTTCAAGGCGTCCGTCACCGAGTCGAACCAGTGCGTCTTGCCGCGATCGAGCAATATGCCCGCAGTACAGAATTTCCTCAAGATGTCTTCGCTGTGGGAGACCATGATGAGGCTCGCGTGGCGGGTCATTTTTCTGAAGGCGGCTCGGGCTTTTTTCCTGAAGACGACATCCCCCGCCGAGATGGATTCATCGGCGATATAGACGTCAAAATCGAACGCCAGCGAAAGGGCGAACTGGAAGCGGGCCCTCATGCCGGACGAGTAGGTGTTGAGGGGCTCGTCAAAGGCCGCGTCCAGTTCGGCGAAGTCCTCGATAAAGGCCAGCCGGTCGGGAATGTCTGCCTCGTGACCATGGATGCGGCATACGAACTTGGCATTCTGGCGGCCGGTGAGCTGGCGCGGCAGGCCGGCGCCGCGCCCCATGGGCCACGAGACGCGGCAGCGACGTTCAATGCGGCCGCGGGTCGGCTGGTCGATCCCGCCGATCAGGCGCAACAGGGTGGATTTGCCTGCGCCGTTGCGCCCGATCAGTCCCACGCTGACGTTGGTCGGAATCGTCAGATTAACGCCCTGCAGGACCCATTTGCCCGGGCCGTGCTCGGTTTGATACCGCTTGTACACGTCTTCGACAATGATCATTTCGTGACCAACCTGGTTGCAAAGCGCTGATGAAGCGCCAGTCCGAAAAAAATGCTTATCAGGGCAAAGCTGTACATGTAGGCAATGCTCGTTTCCGGCACTGCCTGGTAGTGGGGTGCAAAGCCCAGGCGGGTGGCTTCGAGACCGTGGGCCAACGGGTTGAGCATGAGCCAGTCGCGGTAGGGCCGCGGTATTGCGGCGATGGGGAACATGACGCCGGAGAAAAAATATAGGGGTTGTCTGACCATACCCATGAGTCTGCCCAGTTCCGGTACCAGTTCGCTCGTCACCGAAACGATCAGCCCGAACCCCAGCCCTAGCAGCCACATCGCGAAAAACACCGCAAGCACTCCTAGAGCATCAGCGGGAACGATGGCGAGCCCATACAGGCCGGCGCCCATCAAAAGAATGACAGCTATAAGGGCCATCAGGAAACCTTCAAGGGCGGAGCGTACAAGCACGGTATCCACGGGCTTGACCTGGCGATAGCTGAAAAGCGCCTGGTTGGCCCCCACGGCATTCATCCCCTGCTGGGCCGGACGCCTGAACATGAAAAAGGCCAGCAGCCCGACCATGATCCAGACGGCGGCGTCGATTCCACCCACCACACGCAGGCGGATCGCCGTGAAAAGGAACATTACAAAGACAATATGCAGTACTGGCTCCGTCAGGAGCCACAGCCATGCCGCGCGTTCTCTTGAGAGGCGGTTGACGGCTTCGCGCAGGAAAAGAGCCTTCCATACCGACAGCGTTACGTCGAGTGGCGAGCGGTAGGTTCTCGTGGCCGCCATGGCGCAGTTCCGGTTACAGCAGTTCCCGCCGGTTCAGCACTTTGCGCAGGGCTGCCGTCGTGGTAAGGATGTCGTCGGCGACCTGGCGCGCCTCGACCGGACTCGCCGTCTTGAGCCATCGCGTTGCAGCGGCCATCTGCTCGGGCAGGGTGAGCGCCGCATGCTTCAGCTTCAACTCATCGACCGCCTGGTAGCGCTTGACCCAAGCTTCGATTTCCTTCAATTCGGTCGATGAGCAGTTGCCGCGTAGCTTGTCGCTAATCGCCAGCGTAGCCCGGTTAATGCTACCCAAAGGCACAGATTTCGCCTTACCCTTGACGCCCTCAGGTTTGCTCTTTACCACCTGTATGTTATTGCCACGAAAGCGAAAATGCATGTTTGCCTCCATCCGGTATATGTATTAAAAACATGATCACATATGATCATCATATCTTGCGGCAAGAGGAATGTCCATAGCGGCGAACAAGAGCGGCGGCGAGGTACTCTCGTGACGAGGTGAGACGCGTGACGAGGTACTCCCGTGACGAGGTTGAACTCGTGACGAGATCGAGCTCGTGACGAGGTACGGCGTGCAATGAGATACGGACCGGGCGATCAGCTCAGGACAGAATCCTTGCGCCCACGATCAGTAAAATGACGGCGATAGTATTGCGCACGATCGTGTCCGGCGCTTTGGCGCTCAGATGCGAGCCGACCCATACTCCCGGCAGCGAACCCAGCAGCAACCAACCCAAAAGCCCGAAATCCACGTTTCCCAACGCTAGGTGACCGAGTCCGGCCACCAGTGCCACGGGTATTGCGTGAGCGAGATCGGTACCCACCAGCTTCGCAGGTGTGAGGCGCAGCGGATACAGATACACCAGCATCACCGTACCCAGCGCCCCCGCACCGATAGAGGTTATCGTAACCATGATGCCAAGAGCCACGCCTGCCAGTACCGTCAAGCCGGGCTGGGCCCGCTTGAACGCCGCCGGTGTGCCAACTCGCCAACGTTTCCCGACGCCATGTAGCGTCGTGCGGAAAAACATTGCCACAGCCGTCACCACGAGCGCGATTCCAAGTGCCGGCATGATTACCTGCCCTGCTTCGCGGCCTACCGAAAGCTGATACATCAACAGCAATGTCAGGCACGCAGCCGGGATGCTCCCTGAAGCCATTCGGCGCACGATCTGCCAATCGATCGTTCCCCTGGATCCGTGAACCTTGACGGCGACCAGCTTGGTAATAGTGGCGAACAGCAGGTCTGTCCCCACCGCGGTCGATGGCGCAATACCGAGAAGCAGGATCAGGACGGGCGTCATGATCGCCCCGCCCCCAACGCCGGTCATGCCTACGATCAGGCCGGTGAAAAACCCCGCAACGATGGCGGCGAATTCCATGTCAAAGGGCGTGACGAGGTGAAGCCGTGACGGCGTGACGGACGTGACGGCGTGACGGTGTGACGAGATGGGGCGCGTGACGGACGTGACCGACGTGACGGGCGTGACGGTCGCAAAGCGCCGGGACCGGGAAGGATGCGGCGACGCAGCTGCGATTTGGACGGAGCATCAGTCAGACCTTCACCGAACGGATCAAACCCCTGAGCATGTGGCGAACGTTGGTCAGGGCGGCGTCGAGTTTCTGAAACGTCTCGGCATCGCATAACTTCACCCTTCGAGAGATTTCCAGTTGGGTCTCCAGTTCGGCCGCTGAACCGAGCGCGTAATGCAGGTATTGAATGAACTCCTTGCTGCTTTGCCTGGCAGCGCCTTCTGCAATATTGCTTGGAATCGACACAGAACTACGGCACATCTGAGAAGTCATTCCAAACTGCTCGCGCCCAGGGTAGCCGCCAGTCAATTCATAGATTTTCTCCACCAATTCGACCGCAGCCTTCCAGACATCGAGATCCTTGTGGGATTTCACGATAGATTCCCTCCGTTCGGGTGAGCATCCTCCAGCCTTCGTCACGCCGTCACCCCGTCACGATCGTCACGATCGTCACGCCGTCACGGCCTTCAAAAATACCCCTCCTTCTTCTTCTGCTCCATCGATCCCGCCTGATCGTGGTCGATCAGCCGGCCGGCGCGCTCCGAGGTCTTTGCGCGCATCAACTCCTCGACGATCGCCTCTACGGTGTCGGCGTCCGATTCCACCGCCCCGGTCAGCGGATAGCACCCCAGCGTACGGAACCGCACTTTCCTCACCATCGGCTTCTCGCCCGGCTGCAGCGGCACGCGCGCGTCGTCCACCATGATCCATTGCCCGCCACGCCATACCACCGGCCTCGGCTTGGCGAAATACAGCGGCACCACCGGTATGCGCTCGCGCTCGACGTACTCCCAGACATCGAGCTCGGTCCAGTTGGAAAGCGGGAACACACGCATATGCTCGCCTTCGTGCACACGGCCGTTGTACAGCTTCCACAATTCCGGGCGCTGGCCGCGTGGATCCCAGGCCGAGTTGCGGTCGCGGAACGAGAACACCCGCTCCTTGGCCCGTGAACCCTCCTCGTCCCGGCGGGCGCCGCCGATCACAGCGTCATAGCGCCCCGCCGATAGCGCCTGCCGCAGCGCCTGCGTCTTCATAACGTCCGTGTGCACTTTGCTCCCGTGCGAAATAGGGCCGATCCCGGCACGCACCCCCTCTTCGTTGATATGCACCCTAAGTTCGAAGCCCAGACGCTTCGCCTCCACGTCGCGGAAGGCAATCATCTCCCTGAACTTCCAAGTTGTGTCCACATGCAGAAGCGGCATCGGTGGCTTCCCCGGATGGAAAGCTTTGCGTGCCAGATGAATGAGCGCCGAGGAATCCTTGCCGATCGAATACAGGATCACCGGCCGCTCAAACTGTGCGGCGACCTCACGGAAGATGTAAATGCTCTCCGCTTCGAGCTGGTCCAGATGTCTCATCGTCTGTCACTCCGGACCAACGCGACCACCCGGTGCACGCACGCCTCCAGCGACTCCACCGAGGTATCCAGCACGATCTCCGCCGCTTCGGGCGCCTCGTACGGTGATGAAATGCCGGTAAAGTTCTGAATCTTCCCTTCCCGCGCCATCTTGTAGAGGCCCTTGCGGTCCCGGGTTTCGCAGATTTCGAGCGGCGTGCTGACGTAAACCTCCACGAATTCGCCGGGCTCCAGCAGATCGCGAATCATCCGGCGTTCCGCCCGGAACGGCGAAATCAGCGACACCAGGACGATCAGTCCGGCATCGGCCATCAGTTTCGCCAGCTCGCCGACTCGGCGGGTGTTCTCGATGCGGTCCTCGGCGCCGAATCCAAGATCCTTTGAGAGCCCGTGGCGCACGTTGTCGCCGTCGATCAGGTAGGTGTGCAGGCCTTCCCCGTGGAGCGCCTGCTCGGCGGCATTGGCGATGGTCGACTTGCCGGCGCCGCTCAATCCCGTGAACCACACCACGCACGGCCGCTGCCCCTTGAGACGCGCGCGAGTCGCCTTGTTGACCGACACCTCCTCCCAGAACACCTGCCGTGCGGTGTTCGAGGTGACTATTCCCGCGGCGACCGTCGCGTTCGTGATCCGGTCGATCAGGATGAATCCGCCGGTCTCTCGGGCATTCGCGTACAAGTCCGCCGACACCGGGCGCTCGGTCATCAGGTCGCAATGGCCGATGTCGTTTTTCTCCAGACGCGTCGCCGGCTCCTCTGCCATGGTTTCAAGGTTCAGGCGGTGAATGAGCCGCTTGACCGTGGCGGGCACGCTGGTGGTCCCGATTCGCATCTCATATCGGCGGCCAGGCAGCAGCGGCTGCTCGTCCATCCAGACGATGCCCGCTTCAACGCGGTCGGTCGCAATGGCCGTGGCATCGGCGGTGGGAACGATCACGTCGCCGCGTGTGACGTCGAGGTCATCGCGCAGCGTCACAGTCACCGACTGCCCCGCGTTCGCCTGTGGCAGCTCGCCGTCAAAGGTCACGATCGACGAAACCCGGCTGCGAACTCCGTTCGGCAGGACGGTGATCGCGTCATCGAGGCGGATGGTTCCTGCCTCTACGGTTCCGCTGTAACCCCTGAAGTCCACCGTCCGGGTCACCCACTGGACCGGGAAGCGCATCGGGGCTTCGATCGAATGGCCATCAATCTCGACGCCTTCGAGGTACTCGAGGACCGAGGGGCCGGTGTACCACGGCAGGTGCTCGCTTCGGTGCACGACGTTGTCGCCCCGCAGGGCGGAAACCGGGATGAACACCGGGTCGCTCACGCCGAACGGCTTGGCAAACGCGAGAAAATCCCTCTGAAGTTCGATGAACGCAAGCTCGTCCCAGCCGACGAGGTCCATCTTGTTGGCGACCACCACGATCCTGCGGATGCCCATGAGCCGGATGATCGCCGTGTGGCGCCGTGTCTGGGGCAGTATGCCTTTGCAGGCATCGAGCAGGATCAGCGCCAGATCGCATTGCGAGGCGCCGGTCGCCATGTTGCGGGTGTACTGCTCGTGCCCCGGCGAGTCGCCGAGGATGAACTTTCTCCGCGGGGTCTGGAAATAGCACCAGGCGACGTCTATGGTGATGCCCTGTGCCCGCTCATCAAGCAGTCCGTCGAGAAGAAGTGAATAGTCCGGAAGATCGCCGGTCTGCCCTCGCTGCATGCTTAGCCGCACGACGGACGTCCACTGGTCTTCGGGCACCAGCCCTGCGTCATAGAGCAGCCGCCCGATGAGCGTACTCTTGCCATCGTCCACGCTTCCACAGGTCAGAAAGCGCAGCAATGATTTGGTTAGTACCCTGGGAAGAACTGACTCTTTCACCTGACAGGATCTCCACCCCGTGTACCTGCCGGAAGGCACATGCCGCCCGCGCCCGTATCCGGCTTCAAGGTAAGTAATTGTCGCTCAAGTGATGCCGCGGTGAAGCAGTGATTGGGTGATTCAGGGATTCAGCGATTAAGGGATTCCGTGATTCAGTATTTTTCCCCAATCACTCAATCACTCAATCACCCAATCACTGCTGCGCCGCGGCGCAGACCCGGCACATGCTTTCGTCGCCAAGCGAAATCGTTTTGAGCAAATTCGGCCTTCACTGACGTTTTACGTCTTCATTTCTTGCCGAGCTTTCGTCAGCCGGGTCTGTCAGTTAGATGACAATTCTCCTTTCCGTTTGGAAACAGAGTGCTTTCTAACCACCGTGCAAGTGCCACTTTTTCGACACCCCCTAATGGCATGGCCATTGCGGAATTGAATGTGCGCCGGGGAAATCCGACGAACTTGGAAGGCACGTGCCGCTTATAGGCAGGTGACTCCGGACTAACCCCGAGCGCACCTTTTTCCTGAGTATCTTTGTAGGGAGAATCCAATGAAGCCATCACGCCCCGTTTCTGTTGCTGTAGTGCTTCTGAGGAAAGTACGGTTGGCGTATGAGTATCCGGGACAACTTGTACTAGCCGACTTCGCGAGGCTGAAGAAGACGATCAAACGAGCCTACTCCGCCACGATGCGCGGTGTTTGATCGGGCGCCGCACGCAAATTAGTGCAATCCGGCCATCCCTCGCGAAGCGAGGGACCGCCCTAGGGGCGTCCCACGAAGCAGTGCTTCGTGGTCAAACCAGTGGTTTCGCATCTACATCCTCATAGCCAATTGAAAATGCCGCACTAGGCGGCATTTTCAATTGGCGGAGAGGGTGGGATTCGAACCCACGTGACGGATTTTGTCCGTCCATCTGATTTCGAGTCAGCGCCGTTATGGCCACTTCGGTACCTCTCCGAACTCGAATCGTGCAGGCTCGTGGTATTTTATCAGTGATGCAGGTCTTTGCGAACACGCGCAGCGCCTTTTACCGGCGCCGGAAGCGAAAGAAAATCACGGCGTACTCGCGCCGCCAACCGTGGTCCGCGTACAAGCTCGCGGCCGCGGCGCTGCTGCTTATTCTGCCATCCTGCGACCCGGGCATGCTGATCGAACGTCGGGCGCTTCCATTCGGCGCAACCGATGAACTCGTGGTACTGGTGCGCAACGGTCCGACCACTCGCTTTCTCGGCGCCGACGGCAAGTTCAGCGGCATCGAGCAGGACATGCTCGAGTTGTTCGCAAAGGATCTCGGCGTGCGCTTGCGTGTCATCGAAAGATCGAACTTCGCGGACATTGTTCCGGCACTTCGCCGCAATATCGCGCATCTTGCCGCCGCCGGCCTGAACGCAACCGACGAACACCGCAGCCGGCTCATCTTCGGGCCGGCCTATCTGTCGGTGCAGAAAGTGGTCGCCTACAACACCGATCAGCCGCGACCACGCAGCGTGCGCGACCTCGCCGGGAAGCGAGTCGCCGTGGTCGCCGGGTCCAGCAGCGTCGAACAGCTCAGGCTCGAGGGCATCAACGTTCCGGAACTGCGTTGGGATGAAGTGCCCGTGGCGGACAGCATGACCTTGCTGGATCAGTTGTCGGACAGCGAATACGATTTCGTGATTACCGATTCGCACATCGTCGAACTGGCACAGAATTTCTCACCCAACATCGGCAAAGCCTTCACCCTGGGGGGGCCCGAGACGCTGGCCTGGGCGCTGCCGAATGACGCCGACCCGCTGCTGGTCAACCAGGTGCACGATTTCTTCAAACGGATCAATGCCAACGGCTCGTTGCGCATCCTGCTGGACCGGTACTACGGACACATCGAACGCCTGAATCAGGCCGACGTGTTCGCCTTCCTGCAACGCCGCACTTCCGTACTGCCGCAATACCGGGACATTTTCCAGGAGGCGCAGGAGCTGACCGGAATCGACTGGCGGCTCCTGGCCGCGCTGGGCTTCCAGGAATCGCACTGGGACCCCCTCGCGACCAGTCCAACGGGCGTGCGCGGCCTGATGATGCTTACCTCGGGAACCGCCGACCGCATGGGGGTCACCAACCGCCTCGACGCCCGCCAGAACATCATCGCCGGCGCGCGCTATCTGAAGATACTCAAGGACGCGCTCCCCGGGCGCATCGGCGAGCCGGATCGCACCTGGCTGGCGCTGGCCGCATACAACGTAGGCTATGGACACCTGGAGGACGCCCGCATTCTGGCCCGACGGCGCGGGTTGAATCCGGACTCCTGGTTCGACCTTCGCAAGACGCTGCCGCTGCTGGCGCGCTCCGACTACTACACCACGGTCAAGCGCGGTTTCGCCCGCGGCGGCGAGGCGGTGATTCTGACCGAGAACATCCGCAACTACTTCGACATTCTGGTGCGTTACGAGGAACCCTACAGGCCGCTGTTCTTGTCGTTCACGGCAGAAGCGTGGGCCGAGCCGTGATTGCTTAAATGGGCCGGAGGATGGCCAGGCCACCCATGTACGGACACAGCGCCTCGGGAATGGTGATGCTGCCATCCCGGTTCTGATAGTTCTCCAGTATCGCGACCAGCGTTCGCCCTACCGCAAGTCCCGATCCGTTCAGGGTGTGGACGAATTCGTTCTTGCCCTTCTCGCCCTTGAAGCGCGCCTGCATGCGCCGCGCCTGGAAAGCCTCGAAATTGCTGCAGGATGAGATCTCCCGGTACGCGCTCTGTCCCGGCAGCCAGACCTCGATGTCATACGTTTTGGCGGCCGCGAATCCCATGTCGCCGGTGCAAAGGGTCACGGTGCGAAACGGCAACTCCAGGCGTCTGAGAATGGTCTGCGCATGCTCGGTCAGTTCTTCCAGCCCCTGGTAGGATTGCTCGGGATGGACGATCTGCACCAGTTCTACCTTGTCGAACTGGTGCTGGCGGATCATGCCGCGGGTGTCTTTTCCGTAGGAGCCGGCCTCGGAACGGAAACACGGCGAGTGACAGACGAATTTCAGCGGCAGCTTCTCCACCGGCAGGATTTCGTCACGCACGATATTGGTGACCGGTACCTCTGCAGTCGGAATGAGGTACAACTGCCGATCAGCCAAGTCTTTGTAGGCGGGATCACCGATGTCCGCCAATAGTGAACCACTCCCGCCTGGCGTCACCGCGAAAAGATCCTGCTTGAACTTTGGCAGCTGTCCCGTACCACGCATGCTGTCGGCGTTTACCAGATAAGGCACGTACACCTCCGTGTAGCCGTGCTCGCTGGTGTGGATGTCGAGCATGAACTGGGCGATCGCCCGGTGCAGCCGGGCCAACGGCCCCTTCAGCAGCGTGAAGCGCGCGCCGCTGATCTTCGCCGCGGCGTCGAAATCCAGCATTCCCAGACCGGCACCGACGTCCACGTGGTCTTTTACCGGAAAATCGAAGCGACGCGGCTCGCCCGCACGCCGTACTTCCACGTTGTCCTCTGGGGACGTTCCCACCGGCACGCTCTGATGCGGAAGGTTGGGAATGCCCAGCAGCATGTCGGTCAGTTGCGCTTGGATGCCCTCCAGCTCGGCCTCGATCTTCTTCAGCTCTTCGCCGACCGCACTCACCCCCTCCATCAAGGTTGACGCATCTTCCCCTCTGCGCTTGAACACGCCGATCTGCGTCGAGGTTGCGTTGCGCGTCGCCTGCAGCTCCTGGGTGCGCACCTGTGCGTTCTTGCGCTGCTCCTCAAGAGCACGAATTGCGGCAACGTCGATCGTGACGCCGCGGGTCGCAAGCCGCGCCGCCACCGCGTCGAGATCGTTTCTGACCAGTTGAATGTCGAGCATCTAAACCTCAGGCAATTCCTTCAACACTAAACCTTCACCGCAAAGACGCAAAGGCGCAAAGGAAACGCAAAGTAAACCAAGAAAGACATGAATGGGGGAAAAAACATAAGGTCTGGATTTTTCGTTGATCAATGGTCCGTACGGTTCAATGTCCCCTTCTGCCAGCTGTTACTGAGGAGAACGCTAAATAGTGCGCACTGCGACACCTGTTGAGTCCCTTCTCCCTCCGGGAGAAGGACAGGATGAGGGGGCTTTTGGCGGTGTTATTCCCTCACCCCAACCCTCTCCCGGAGGGAGAGGGGGAAAAACGATGCGCACTATTTATCGGTTGGTTCAGTAAAACCCTGTAACCGCAAAGGCGCAGAGGAAACGCAGAGAAAACCAAACGGAGCGTATCAAAAAGCGGGGGGGGTTCCGATTTGTCCCACCCAGTCGATACATCGCGGCGGCGAGACTATCCACTTCTTATCTTCACCGCAAAGACGCAAAGGCGCAAAGGAAACGCAAAGAAAAACTTGACTGGGCGAAAATCTGATCGGCGCAGAAAGGGACATCGAAGCGTACGGCCCATTCATCAGCGAAAAGTCCAGACCTTATGCTCTTTACCCAATTCATGTTTTTTTGATTTCCTTTGCGTTTCCTTTGCGCCTTTGCGTCTTTGCGGTGAAGGCTTTTCAGTCTTTGTTCTTCTTTGTCTTCGAATCCAGCTCGCGCAGGTGAGCGAGCTTTTCGGCGAGCTTGCCTTCCAGACCCCGCGACGTAGGCTGGTAAAAGCTGACCCCCTCGAGCCCGTCCGGCAGGTAGTTCTCGCCCGCCGCATACGCTTCCGGCTCGTCGTGCGCGTAGCGGTAAGTCCGGCCGTAGCCAAGTTCCTTCATGAGCTTGGTGGGCGCATTGCGCAGGTGCTCCGGCACCGGCCGGGACTTGTCGGACTGGACCTGCGCGCGCGCCGAATTATACGCAACGTAAGTGGCGTTCGATTTCGGCGCGCAGGCGAGATAGATCGCCGCTTCGGCGAGCGCCAGTTCGCCTTCCGGGGTGCCCAGCCGCTCGTAGGTCTCGCAGGCATCCAGCGCCAGCCGCAGCGCCCGCGGATCGGCAAGCCCGATGTCCTCGACCGCCATGCGCACCAGCCTGCGTCCGAGGTACAGCGGGTCTGCGCCGCCGTCGAGCATGCGCGTGAGCCAGTAAAGCGCCGCATCCGGCGAGGAGCCCCGCACAGATTTGTGCAGCGCCGAAATCTGGTCGGAGAAGGCGTCGCCGTCCTTGTCGAAGCGGCGCAGGTTCTGCGCCAGCGTGTCCTGCACGAACGCATCGTCCACGGCGGAGATATTCCGCGAAACGGCGGCATTGCCCAGCGCTTCGATCATGTTGAGCAGCCGGCGCGCATCGCCGTCGGCCGCTCCGATGATGATTTCCTGCGCCTTCGTGGAAAACGCCAGGCCCGCATCGACCTTCTGAGCCGCGCGGGAAAACAGCACCGCCAATTCGTCCTCGCCGAGCGGCTTGAGCACGTACACCGCGGCCCGTGACAGCAGCGCCCCGATGACTTCGAAGGACGGATTTTCCGTGGTGGCGCCGATGAAGGTCACCAGCCCGCGCTCGACGAAAGGCAGGAAGGCGTCCTGCTGCGCCTTGTTGAAGCGATGCACCTCGTCGACGAACAGGATGGTCGCGCGCCCGGATTGCTGCAAGACGTTTTCTGCCCGGGCGACGGCGTCGCGAATGTCTTTCACGCCCGAGAGCACCGCGGACAGCGCCAGAAATTCGGCGTCGAAGGCCCTTGCCATCAGCCGCGCCAGCGTGGTCTTGCCCACTCCCGGCGGACCCCACAGGATCATCGAGTGCAGCTTGCCGGATTCGAAAGCGACCCGCAGCGGCTTGCCCGGCCCCAGCAGATGCGTCTGCCCGACCACTTCGTCGAGCGTCTGCGGGCGCATCAGATCGGCGAGCGGCGCCGCCGGCTGCCTGGCTTCAAAAAGATCAGTCATTTAGGGCACTTCTCACCGCAGAGGCGCAAAGGCGCAGAGGAAACGCAAAGGAAACCAAGAAAAACATGAATGGGGGAAAGAACATAACGTCTGGACTTTTCGTTGATGAATGGTCCGTGCGTGTCATCTCCCTTTCTGCGTCGATCTGTTTTTTTGCCCAGTCAAGTTCTTCTTTGCGTTTCCTCTGCGCCTTTGCGCCTCTGCGGTGAAGATAAGAAATGGAAAGTCGCGCCACCGCGATATATCGGCTGGGTGAGGCAAATCGGAATCCTCCCGCTTTTTGACATGCTTCGTTTGGTTTCCTCTGCGTTTCCTCTGCGCACCCCTCAAGGGGGTATTGAAAAGAACCTTTGCGCCTCTGCGGTGAAGGCTTTTCGCTTTATTCCGTTACGACGTCGGCACCGTCGGGTATGGAGAATGTGTAGGTATCGGCACGCGTGGCGGGATTGCGCTCGAACCTGGACAGCCTGATGGTGGTCTTTTGTCCGAAGTGGTCGTACATCTCCATGACTTCGAGCGTGTTCTTGTTAAAGCCCATCCGCACCTTGTCGAACAGGCTGTCTTGGTCGTAAGGCCTGACTTCCAGCCAGTCCAGTTTGCCCTTCTTCCCAAGTGCGTTCAGCGAGAAATACTTCTCGATGTCGTCCGCGCCGGCGAGCAGCGCCGCCGGGCTGCTGCCGAGGGCCTTGTCGAGTTTGCGTTGCGTGACCTGATTCAGGTCCTTGTCGTAGAGCCACAGCTTCTCGCCATCGCCGACGATCAGTTGCTCGTAAGGCTTGCTGTAAGTCCAGCGGAATCTGCCGGGGCGCTGAAACTGGACCGTGCCGCTCGCCTGCTGGGAAATCTGGCCGCTCGAGTCCGCCACGGTCTGGGTGAAGATTGCACGCGCCGAACGCGTCTGTTCGATGAAGGCACGCAGTTTTTCGATCGGACCGGCGTGCGCCGGAAAGGCGAGCAGCCCGCTGAAAAGAAGCGCGATGATAGGGAATCCGCGCCTCATCAGAATTGTCTCATCCTCTGCAGATCGGTGATCCGCCCTCCGCTCAAGGTGATTTCGGTCGTGAACGGGTTGGAGAGCGTCGGGTAGTAGTAGTAAGTCTCGACGATCTGGTTGCTGAAGCCGTGGGAGAGCACCGGCCTCCGGCCGGGCCAGCCGTGCACCTGGTCGATCGGTCGCCCGCGCCGCGTTACCGCGATCGCTTGAACCGAATTTCCGTCCGTGCTCTGGTAATCGGGCGGCCCGGCGCGCTGCAGCAGTTCGCCTTCGCTCATGCCATGCCGCAGCATGATGAATACGCCGAAATCCAACCCGCGCGGCGCCGGGTTGCGCGCCGGGGGTTCGGCGGCGAAGACAATGTACACCGGCGGCTCTGCCGGCTTTGGCGTATCCTCCTTCGCCATACAGCAGGAATTCACTTCGGTCGTCGTGGCGCTGCGGGCATATCGCAAGTCCACCGAACGGGACCTGGCGTTGGCGGGCGGTGTATCGCCGTAGTGCACGCTGCCGTTGCGGTCCACCCATTTGTACACGTCGGCAATTGCGGCGGGCGCCAGTGCCAGTAGTGCAACCAGTATCAGAAGTTTTCGCATGACCTCCTCCTTCGCCTCTCGCCTCTCGCCTCTCGCCTCTCGCCTCACGCTTCCGTTCTCGACGGCACCAGCACTTCACGGTTGCCGTTGGACTGCATGGTGGATACGAGTCCGGCACGCTCCATTTGCTCGATCAG
>CAYNFN010000484.1:0-2748 GCA_964396485.1 uncultured Alcaligenaceae bacterium | reverse complement strand
CGATGCTCAGATGACCGACAGAACATCCCGCAGCATTGACCTCGTGCCTGCCGTCCCGGCAGACGCCCTGGCCGTCGCCGAAATGTCGCGCGACCTGATCGAAACAGGGCTCGGGTGGTCCTGGAGCCGGCAGCGGGTGGCACGGGCAATCAGTGATCCCGAAACGCTGGTGCTCACCGCCCGCCATCGCGGTCGGGTGGTCGGATTCGGCATCATGGAGTTCGGCGAAGAAAAAGCCCATCTCTCGCTGCTGGCGGTAAAACCCGGATATCGGCGCGAGGGCATCGGCACACAGGTGTTCGGGTGGCTGAAGGAATCGGCGCTGACCGCCGGCATCGCCATCGTCAAGCTGGAATTGCGCGCCACCAACGTGGTCGCGCAGCAGTTCTACCGTTCTTTCGGTTTCGAGGAAGCCGGATGGGCGGTCGGTTACTACCGCGGGCGGGAAACGGCGCTGCGCATGGCATTGCACTTGCGCCGCCAATCGGCCGGACGTTCGCACCAGGCGCTCTGAGGCGGCAAAGCTTATACGGAGTGCTGCTGAAAATGCGGAACTCTTGTCGAAGAATTTGATCCACGACACCATGACCGAAAGTCCCGGACAAAACCCCGGATGACGCCGTCTCGCCACACGGAAAATGTCCGGCGCTCCGCCGGCTTGCCAACGGCGCAGTCCGCTCCGATCCGTAAAATCCCGCTCGGCCCTGCAGACGCGACATTCACGCGCCGCGAGGACGGCGCGATCCTGATCCGCTCGCCGCATTCGCTGCCTGCCTATCCCGACAAGCTGACCTGGCACCTCGCGCACTGGGCAGCCGTGGCGCCGGAGCGGACTTTTATCGCCCAACGCGATGCCAATGGGGACTGGCGCACGCTGAGTTACGCGCAAACTTCGAGGCACGTTCGCGCCATCGGACAGGCGCTCATCGATCGCGGCCTGTCGGCGCAGCGCCCGGTCGCGATCCTGTCCGGCAACGATTTGGAACACGCGCTGCTGGCGCTGGCGGCGATGCACGTCGGAGTGCCGTATGCGCCGATCTCGCCCGCGTATTCGTTGATTTCCACCGACCACGCGAAGCTGCGCTTCATCCTGCAGTTGCTCACGCCGGGACTGGTTTTCGCCGCGCACGGCGAACGCTACGCCAATGCAACTGCTGCGGCGGTGGCGCCCGACGCGGAACTGGTCGTGACCGAGACGCCCACGGCCGGACGCGCCACCACGATGTTCGGCGCGCTGCTTGACAGTTCTGCCACGGCCGCAGTCGAGCAGAGGCATGCCGCTACCGGCCCGGAAACCATTGCGAAGATCCTGTTCACATCGGGCTCCACCGGGCAACCCAAGGGCGTCATCAACACCCAGCGCATGCTGTGCAGCAATCAGGCAATGGTGGCTGCGACGTTGCCGTATCTGAAAGAGGTCCCTCCGGTAATCGTCGACTGGCTGCCGTGGAACCACACCTTCGGCGGCAACCACAACGTCGGGCTCGTCCTCCACAACGGCGGCACGCTCTACATCGACGACGGCAAACCGCTGCCGGGGCAATTCGAGCGCACCGTGCGCAATCTGCGGGAGATCGCGCCCACCGTCTATTTCAATGTGCCGCGAGGATTCGAGGAACTGGTGCCCTATCTGAAGCGCGAGCCGGCGCTGCGGGAAAAGTTCTTCAGCCGCGTCGGCATGCTGTTCTACGCCGGGGCCGGACTGTCGCAATCGGTGTGGGACGCATTCGACGAACTGGCGGTGCAGACCTGCGGCGAGCGCATCCTCTGGATCACCGGCCTGGGCTCGACCGAGACCGCGCCGTTCGCCACCTGCGCCAACTGGGAGGCAGGACGCTCCGGGATGATCGGCCTGCCGGCGGCGGGACAGGAGATGAAGCTCGCGCCCGTCGGCGAGAAGCTCGAGGCGCGCTTTCGTGGGCCCAACGTCAGCCCGGGCTACTGGCGGCAACCCGAGCTCACCCGCGCGGCTTTCGACGAGGAGGGCTACTACCGGATGGGCGACGCCGTGCGCTTTGCCGACCCGGACCATCCCGAAAAAGGCCTGATGTTCGACGGCCGGCTGGCG
This sequence comes from uncultured Alcaligenaceae bacterium, assembly GCA_964396485.1. GTDB lineage: Bacteria > Pseudomonadota > Gammaproteobacteria > Burkholderiales > JACQAP01 > JACQAP01. Next base: position 680 of record CAYNFN010000484.1, on the reverse strand, counting down.
GAAGATTTCAAGCTCTCCAGCGGCACCTGGGCCAGCGTCGGTCCATTGCGGACGCGGTTCATCGCAGCCGGCGCGCCGTGGGTTCAGGATGTCGTGGTCGCGGGTCACGACCGCGATTACATCGCCGTGATGGTGTTTGCGCGCCTGGATGAGTGCCGCGCCCTCTGCCCGCAATTGCCAAAGCAGGCATCTGCATCCGAAGTACTCGCCGATCCGGCGGTGCGCGTGCGCTTCCAGGCATTGCTGGATCAACTGGCCGGCGAAGCCACCGGCAGCGCGAGCCGCGTCGAGCGCGCGCTCCTGCTGGAGGTGCCGCCCTCGATCGACGCCAACGAGATCACGGATAAGGGTTCGATCAACCAGCGTGCGGTGCTCGAGCACCGCGCCGCGCTGGTGGAGGAACTTTACGCGCCGCGGCCCTCGTCGCGCATCCTCTGCGCTCGCCGCAAAGGGGGTATAGAAAAGAATCCTCCGTGGTAAGTGTTTGTATATATCAGGCCAGCCACGCTCGCATCGCCGCATTGACCTCGGCCGGCCGCTCCAGCGTGGACAGGTGGCCGCACTCCTCCACCACCAGCAGCTTCGCCTCCGGAATCGCCGCTGCCATTTCCTCGCTGCATTCCGGGGGTGTGAGCTGGTCCTGGCGCCCGCAAAGCACCAGCGTGGGACAATTGATCTTT
>CAYNFN010000483.1:0-2502 GCA_964396485.1 uncultured Alcaligenaceae bacterium | reverse complement strand
GAGAGCGGCCGATGCGCGACCGCCGCTGCCGAACGCAACGCGTCGAACTCGCCCGGACCGAAATCGGAATTCACTTCGATGACACCGCGGCCGGCGCGCTTCATCGCCATCGCCAGTCCGAACAGTTCCGGCTCGCTGGCAGAAAGGCCCGGTGTGAACCGGCCGTCCCGTGCGCGGTGCTTGATGGTGCGCGAGGTGGTGAGCCCGAGTGCCCCGGCGTGCAGCGCTTCCTCGAGCAGCACACCCATGTGGGCGATCTCAGCATCGGTCGGAGTTTCGGCATGGTCGGCGCCGCGCTCGCCCATCACGTAGAAGCGCAGCACGCCGTGCGGCATCTGCGCGCCGACGTCCATCACCTTGGGTGCCGCGGCCAGAACGTCGAGGTATTCCGGGAAGGACTCCCAGTCGAAACTCACGCCCTCGGCCAGCACCGTGCCGGGGATGTCTTCCACGCCCTCCATGAGGTTGATCAGGTAGGGTGCGGTTCCCGGGCGTACGGGGGCAAAGCCGACGCCGCAGTTGCCGAAGATGACCGTCGTCACGCCGTGCCAGGATGAAGGCGTGAGATAGGGATCCCAGGTGGCCTGGCCGTCGTAGTGGGTGTGGATGTCGACGAAGCCCGGGGTGACCAGCAGTCCCCTGGCGTCGATTTCGCGGCGCCCGCGCCCGATCTCCGTGCCGATCCCGGTGATCGTTTCACCGTCGATCGCGACGTCCGCGATACGGCGCGGCGCGCCGGTGCCGTCAATGACGATGCCGCCGCGGATGACCAGATCATGCATGCTGGATTTCCCCCCTATCCAGACGCAAGTGTAGGGCGGTTACGGTGTTATATCAAAGACAGTGACCTGTGGCGGGGTATAAGCCAGTGAATCCGAAATGGGGAACATTCAGGACGCGGTGAACAGCGAAAAGCGAATGTGTGCTCAGTCCGACTGTCCGCAACACGATTCGCGACATGAAATATCCAATGACTGTGCCTTGTTTGCCCGCGGACGGTCGGCTATAAGCTCGATGGTTCTCTTCCACATCTTCTGCCTACGGGGGCACGGTGCGTCAACCATCAGGACTACATTTCGCAGTTACCGGCATGCTGACTCTGGCCGCCGCCATCGGCATCGGTCGTTTTGCCTTCACTCCGATCCTGCCGATGATGCAGAAAGACGCGGGCCTGTCGCTCGCCGCGGCGGGATGGCTGGCGTCGGCCAACTACGTCGGGTACTTCATCGGCGCGCTGTCCGCCATCTGGATTCGCGCGCGATCGGCGGCCATCATCCGCGGTTCGCTCGTGGCCATCGCATTGCTGACGGCGGGCATGGGCGTGACCGACCATCCGCTTGTCTGGCTTGCGCTGCGGGCGCTGGCGGGCATCGCCAGCGCGTGGGCGCTCGTGTTCGGCTCAGCGTGGGTACTGCAACGGCTCGCGACGATGGGCAGCCACCACCTCGGCGGGGTGGTTTTCGGCGGGGTGGGGCTGGGCACGGCGCTTGCGGGTGGGCTGTGCCTGGTGTTTCTACAGCTCGCGTGGTCGTCCGACCGGGCGTGGATCGCAATGGGCGCAGCCGCGCTGATGTTCACAGTGACGATTTGGCCGGGATATGCCGGCGCAGCCGCACCCGCGGCGGTCGGTACTGCGTCTGTTGAACGGCAGCGCTCGGGCGAGCACATGCGGCTGATCTGGTGCTACGGCTGCTTTGGGTTCGGCTACATCATCCCGGCGACGTTCCTGCCGGCGATGGCAAGAGATGTGATCTCCGATCCGGCGATCTTCGGCTGGGCCTGGCCGATTTTCGGCGCGGCGGCTCTCATCTCCGCACTGGCGGCGGGCTGGCTCTCCACGCGCCTGACATACCGCACTCTCTGGATCGCCGCGCATTTCATAATGGCGTTCGGAGTCGCTGTTCCGGTCCTCTGGCCCGGCATCGGCGGCATCGTGCTGTCCTCGCTTTGCGTCGGCGGCACCTTCATGGTCGCAACCATGGCCGGGATGCAGGAGGCGCGCCGCGTCGCTCCCGGAAGCGCCTCAAGCCTGATGGCGGCGATGACTGCGGCATTCGCAATCGGGCAGATTCTCGGTCCGGTACTGGTGAGCATCATCGCCGGCGATCCGCGCGGCCTGGATCTGACCCTGATCGCGGCGTCGGTCTTGCTGATTCTTGGCGCGCTGGCATTGATCAAGCCGCAGGATAGGGTCTAAAAACACTCACCGAAATGCTTTGACCCTGCCGATATTAGGGCGTATAAAGGCGGCGCAGGATTCTCCAAGCGCTGATATTGCTGGTCCGTTGTATCCGTTTCCGGTACCCCTCAGATCTCCTTAATTTCTCCTCTTGAAGTATCCGCACTCGGGCAAACAGCCCATTTTCAATTTCTATTAGGAAAGTACATTTATGGCTACAGGTACCGTCAAGTGGTTCAACGACGCGAAGGGTTTCGGTTTCATTACTCCGGATGGCGGCGGCAAGGATCTTTTTGCCCATTTCTCCGCGATTCAGGGCAACG
>CAYNFN010000482.1:0-2175 GCA_964396485.1 uncultured Alcaligenaceae bacterium | reverse complement strand
TCCACGACATGGCCAAGGGACTGAAGGACGTGGACGTCGTGATCATGCTGCGGCTGCAGAACGAGCGCATGAACGGGGCGTTGTTGCCCTCCGCGCAGGAATTCTTCAAGTACTACGGGCTCACCCCGGAGAAACTCGCCGGCGCGAAGCCGGACGCGATCGTGATGCATCCCGGGCCGATGAACCGCGGCGTCGAGATCGATTCCAGCGTGGCCGACGGCCGCCAGTCGGTGATCCTGCCGCAGGTGACCTTCGGCATCGCCGTTCGTATGGCTGTCATGTCGATCCTGGCTGGCAATGCCTAACAGCACACGTTAAATGAAGATACACATCAAGAACGGCCGCGTGGTCGATCCGCAAAGCGGTACCGAGAAGGTCCAGGACCTCTATCTGGCTGCTGGAAAAATTGCGGCTGTCGGTGCCGCACCCGACAGTTTCCACGCCAACCGGGTGATCGATGCCAACGGACTGGTGGTGTGTCCGGGATTGGTCGATCTCTCGGCGCGGTTGCGCGAGCCCGGTTTCGAACACAAGGCCACGCTGGAAAGCGAGATGGCGGCCGCTGTGGCCGGCGGGGTGACTTCTCTGGCGTGTCCTCCGGATACCGATCCGCCGCTCGACGAACCGGGTCTGGTGGAAATGCTCAAGCATCGGGCGCGCAGTCTCAACCAGGCGCACGTATATCCGCTGGGCGCACTGACCCTGGGGCTGAAGGGACAGCGCATTACCGAAATGGCTGAACTGGTCGACGCCGGATGCGTGGCTTTTTCGCAGGCGGACGTGCCGCTTGACGACAACCAGGTCATGCTGCGGGCGATGCAGTATGCGACCACCTTCGGTTACTCGGTGTGGCTGCGCCCGAGTGAGGGCAGCCTGGCGCGGGGCGGCGTCGCTCATGACGGACAGGTGGCTACGCGCCTCGGGCTGGCGCCGATCCCGGTGGCGGCGGAAACGGTGGCGCTATCCACCATGCTGCTGCTTGCCCGCGAAACCGGCGCACGGGTACACCTGTGCCGGCTGTCGAGCGCGGAGGGCGTGGAAATGATGCGTCAGGCCAAAACGATGGGCATGAACGTGACTTGCGACGTATCCGCGAATCACGTGCACCTGAGCGAGATGGATATCGGTTACTTCGATTCCAATTACCACCTGGTGCCGCCACTGCGGAGCCTGCGCGACCGCGATGCGTTGCGCCGCGGCGTGGAGGACGGTACCGTCGATGCGATCTGTTCCGACCATACCCCGGTGGATGAGGACGCCAAGCAACTGCCGTTCGGCGAATCGGAGGCCGGTGCCACCGGGCTGGAATTGCTGCTCGCGCTGACTCTGAAATGGTCGGAGGAGTCACGCATTGCGCTCCCGAAGGCGATTGCGAACGTGACTACCGAGCCGGCGCGCATCCTCGGCATCGGTGCCGTTGCGATCGCAGCCGGGGCCAACGCCGATCTGTGCATCTTCGATCCGCATTTGCGATGGAAGGTCGAGCCGGCCAAGCTCAAGAGCCAGGGCAAGAACACGCCGTTTGCCGGCTATGAGCTGAATGGCCGGGTGCGCTATACGCTGGTCGGCGGCCACATTGTCTACGAGGGTTGAAATCGGGCCCCTGCGTCTTCAACTGGTGATTGTTGATCGCTATCCGTTAAGCATTTGCCCGTCACCTGTCACGTGTCACCTGTCACCCGTTACCAGTCGCTGATTTCATGAACCCTCTGCTCGATTTTTCAGGTTTGCCGCGTTTTGCCGAGTTCAGGCCGGACCATGTCAACCCGGCGCTGGACCTGTTGCTGGCGGAGAACCGTGAGCTGATCGCCCGGCAGGAGGCCGATGGGCGCGAACCATCGTGGGAAAATTTCGTCGCTCCCCTTGACGATGCCAACGAACGGCTGCGCCGGGCCTGGGGGCAGGTCGCGCACATGAACGCGGTGATGAACAGCCCGGCGTTGCGCGAGGCATACAACGCCAACCTGGGGCGCATCACCCAGTACTTTACCGAGTTGTCGCAGAGCGAGGCACTGTTCCGGAAATACAAGGCGTTGCGTGCCTCGCCAAATTTTTCCGCGCTCACGCGGGCGCAGCTAAAAGTCATCGACAATGAACTGCGCGATTTCCGCCTGGGCGGCGCGGAACTTCCCGCTCGACGTAAGGCGCGTTTCAAGCAGGTGCGCGAGCGGCTCG
>CAYNFN010000481.1:0-1723 GCA_964396485.1 uncultured Alcaligenaceae bacterium | reverse complement strand
ATCAGATCAGAGTCGCCGTACATGAGGGTGATCTGGTCCGGTGTCTTGTCGTCCGCGCCCGCGGTGATCAGCACCGGCGCCAGCGTAAAGTTCGGCCGATCTTTAGGCGTTGCGAGTTCGTCGTAAGCGCGCACGGCGCAGCCCAGCAGCGCGGTAGTGTTGATGCCGTATCCGGCCATGCGCACATCGCGCTCGAGCGCGAACAGCGCAAGTGCGCCGAATTGCTGCGCGTCGCCGCCGCCGGTCGATGTGCGCTTGATACCTTCCGAGGCCGAGAACACCTGGAAGATGATGATGGTGCCGAGCAAGCCAATGACCATCGCTACCATGATTTCCACGAGGCTGAAGCCGCGCGAATGGATATGAGAAGTGCGCATATTGGTGTCCGTCACTGGAATCAGTTTATCGAGGCAATGGCTCTGTACTGGTGCGGCGGCGGGGGAGGGCTCTGGTTGGCCTCCTCGGCGTGCTGCCAGAAGATCGTCACCGTGACCACGTTGCCCGCGCCGATGGCTATTTCCGGGGGATTCGCCTCCGCTCCGGGAAGAGCGCTCTCGACTTTTGCCGTCCAATTCGCCAGCACCGCCGGCGGGGTGCCGCCCGCGTAGGCATACAACGCGAGATTGGAGCGGTTCGCCCACATATTGCCCATCACCTCGTTGGCCAGGAAACTCGCGTCCATGCGGTATTTCGACTCGGCGACGGTCCTGACCGCTGTTGCCTGCATGCCGACCACGGCCAGGATCCCGAGAGAGAAAATCAGGAGCCCCAGCAGCGCCTCCAACAACATGACGCCTTTTTGCTTCGACATGGGCAGGTTACGTGGTCTCATGATTTCTCCCTCCAAAGTTCGCGTCTTAGGGACAAGCGCGTGGGTCTCCGGCCGCAACCGCCGGATCGCACATTTTCATGACGCCGCCCGTACCTACGATCACGCGCAACGCCCGGATTTCCGTGCCAACCACGGTCGCCGAGGTTACGTCGATCCGGGTTATCCATGGGCTGCCGTTGTTGTTGGTGGCCAGCCAGCCCATCCCGTTGAATGTGATCGTATTGGCAAGTGCGGGCGTGATCGTCACCGTGGCAGACTCGGATCCTTCAGTCGCGGAGCGCGCCTGGATTTCAGTGCCGCCGACAACGGTGGAAATTGTCCAGCCCGATCCGGTTGCGGTTGTGAAAATCAGGTGAACCAGCGCATTACGCCGAACCGCTTCAGCCCTGGCCAGTTGCAATCCGTTCAGTACGCCTTCTGCAGCATTGCGGATCTGCACGTTCTGAATCCAGAACTGATAAGCCGGCACTGCCATGACCAAGAGGATGCCGATCAGCACCAAGCCGATCAGCAATTCGATCAGCGTCACGCCGGACTGGTCGTGGCGGCTTGTCATGAGCATTTTCCGCTCTTCCTCTGTATCCAGCAGTTGCCGACCGTTGGGGCCCAGCCGGCGGGCGGGGTAACTGTCCGCCGGACATTGCTCTGGTCGATGCTGAGGACGGTGGGGGCCATGCTGCCAAGGCCGGTGGCGCGGATGGTGTAGGTCTCGGCAGCGGGGACGGGGGAGCACGCGAACGAGAAATTCACTGTATTCGCCGGTGTGGTGGCGACCGTGCCGGCGGCGCAAGCGCCGGTGTATACGCGGTTATCCTGGTAGAACTGTTCCATCTTCACGCGATGCCCTGACAGAGTGGCCGTAGCCTCAGTGAGCTTGCCCCGTACCAGGTA
>CAYNFN010000480.1:0-7960 GCA_964396485.1 uncultured Alcaligenaceae bacterium | reverse complement strand
TATCTCTGAAGAAAAGCGAAGGCGTGACCCTGGTTGGCTTCGGAACCTTCTCCCAGGGCAAGCGTGCGGCACGCATGGGCCGCAATCCTCAAACCGGTGCGGCGATCAAGATTCCAGCAGCCAAGACGGCGAAGTTTGCGGCGGGCGCGAAACTCAAGGCAGCCGTCAACGGCAGGAAATAAGATCCAGCATGAATGGAAAACCGGATCCCCGAGGGGCGAAACGCCCCTCTTTTTTGCCTGCCAACCGGGCAATGCTGCGTTGCGGTTAAAGCAGGCAGATCGAAGTCCTCGCTGCGCTCTGCGCGACCCTCTCCCGGGGATGAGGGCAGAGGACAACATCGCGCATGAGGCGCCGGCCGCTAGCGCTGTTGCTGTGAAGGCTGACTTTTAGCCGCGCAGCGGATCAAAGTCATGCCGCAACTAAAGTCCGGGGACCCCGGCTTTCCGATGCGATAATTCGACTTGAAGCTGGCCGGGCAGTCGCTGCGTAATTCGCTTGCGCAGAGGAAAGTCCGGGCTCCGCAGAGCAGGATGCCGGTTAACTGCCGGACGCCGCAAGGCGATGGAAAGTGGCACAGAGAACAGACTGCCGATGGCCGACGCCCCGGCTTTGCGGCCGCAAGGTCGCAAAGACTCGCTCTTGTAGCGAGAAGGACGGCGGATCAGGCGATGGTGAAACGGTGTGCGCCCCGCAAGGAGCGTGGGCGGTCGCGAGACTGTCGGGTAAGAGCCCACCGCGGACGTGGCAACACGGACGGCACGCCAAACCCCATCCGGAGCAAGACCAAATAGGGGAGCGACAGCGTGGCTCGCGCTGCTCCCGGGTAGGTCGCTCGAGCGGACAGGCAACTGTCGGCCCAGATGAATGACTGCCGGGGCGCCGCAGGGCGCTCCACAGAACCCGGCTTACAGGCCAGCTTCACTCTTTCCCGCGCTTCGGCTTCCTGCCAGGAAATTTTTCCCCGGATTCTATCCTTGGTGCGTACTACCAACTCGTCGAAAGAACATTAAATACATGTTGTAACTAGTTTAATTTTAACGAGTAATTGTCATTGATCCCATGTAAATTCAAGAGTCGCTTGTAAGTCTTTGTCGTAACTGAAAAAAGCTGGCGGGTTCCCCTTGACCTGCTATTTTTTTTCCTCTAGAGTGGGTGAAAGTAGGGTTTTGTGGGAATACATGAAAATTCCAACACTTCCGGTGGAATAACAAATGTTTCAGGGGGCGACAGCACTAAACCTCGATGCCAAGGGCCGCCTTGCCGTTCCAACACGGCATCGCGACGCCTTGCAATTAGGCAATGGCAGTAAGCAAGTACTTACAGCTCATCCGCATCGCTGCGTTTTGCTCTATCCCGCGCCCGCGTGGGAGCCGATCCGCGCCCGGATCATGGGTTTCTCCAGCTTCGATCCCCAGACCAGTTTGTGGAAGCGGCTGCTGGTCGGTTTTGCCGAGGAAGTCGAACTGGATGCCTCCGGGCGGCTGTTGGTTTCACCGGAATTGCGCAAATTCGCCGGCCTGGAGAAGCAAGTGATGATGGTCGGGCAGGGCAGTCACTTCGAAATCTGGAGCCAGAGCACTTGGGAAAAGCAGCTCGAACAGCTTGCCGCAGGCGGCGACAAACTGCCCCCGGGAATGGAGAACTTTGCGCTGTGAGATCGAGCGGAACGCCACTTGCGCTCACATCAGACGGTACTTCTTGAGGAAGCGGTCGAGGCACTGCGCGTCAAGGCCGATGGCATCTGCGTGGATGGAACCTTCGGCCGCGGCGGACACAGCCGCGCGATTCTGGCGCGGCTGGGCAGCTTGGGGAAGCTGATCGCCCTGGATCGCGATGCCATGGCGATCGCCGCGGCAATGGAAATAGCCGATCCGCGCCTTGCCGTATTTCATGCCCCGTTCGGCGCGCTGCGGGAGGTGGTTCGACGGGCGGGTGTCACGCATGTCGACGGCGTGTTGCTCGACCTCGGCATGTCTTCGCCGCAGTTAGACGAGTCGGCCAGGGGATTCAGCTTCCGCTTCGACGGCCCGCTGGACATGCGGATGGATACGAGCCGTGGGCAAACCGCGGCGCAATGGCTGGAGCAGTCTTCGGAACAGGAGATCGGGGAGGTCATCAGGCGCTATGGCGAAGAACGGTTTGCTAAACAGATTGCAAGAGCGATTGTTGCGGCTCGATCGCGTGGGCCTATCGACCGCACACGGCAACTTGCCGAGATCGTGGCAAAAGCCGTTCCCACGCGCGAGCCGCATCAGGACCCGGCGACGCGCACCTTCCAAGCTATACGGATTCACATCAATAAGGAGCTTGAAGAGTTGGCGGTAGTGCTGCCCCAGTGCCTCGAAGTCCTCGATGAGGGCGGCCGACTGGTGGTGATCAGTTTCCACTCGCTCGAAGACCGCATCGTCAAGCAGTTCATGCGCACACATTCGCAGCCCGGCGCGCTGCCGGCGCGTCTACCGCTGCGCGCGCAGGAATTGCCGAAGCCGCACCTCAAGCTGATAGGCAAACCGTTCTTCCCCTCCGAATCCGAGGTTGCCGCCAACCCACGCGCCCGCAGCGCGGTGATGCGGGTCGCGGAAAGAGTCGCGGCGTGATTAAGCTCAATCTCGTGCTGTCGGGAATCCTGGTCGTTTGCGCGCTTGCGCTGGTGACCTCGCAGCACAAGGCGCGAAAGCTTTTCGTGGAGTTGCAGAAGCAGCAGGAAGTCGCCAGGCAGCTCGAAGTCGAATACGGCCAGTTGCAGCTGGAACAAAGCACCTGGGCGATGCATTCCCGCGTCGAAAAGATCGCGGCCAACATTCTGCACATGCGTGTGCCGCCGGCGGCACGCGTGCATCTCGTTCCTCCCCCTCCCGCGCCGTCCAACCCATGAGACCTTCCCTAAATCCAGCGCTCTCGGTACGCCTGCCCGTGTGGCGGGCGCGGCTGCTGTTGCTGCTGGTCTTCTGCGGGTTCATGGTGTTGGCGGCGCGGGCTTTTTATTTGCAAGGGCTGCATAACGATTTTCTGCAGCAGAAAGGCGAAACCCGCTATGCGCGCGTGGTCGAGATTTCCGCGCATCGCGGCATGGTGACCGACCGGCATGGCGAACCTCTGGCGGTAAGCACGCCCGTGGAATCGGTGTGGGCATCTCCCGCGGACGCCGACCTCAGCACCGAGCAAAGAGTGAAGCTGGCGCGCTTGCTCGGCATGGATGCAACCGAACTGAGGAGACGCCTTGCCGACAGTGAGCGTGAGTTCGTGTATCTCAAGCGGCAGCTGCCCCCGGAGCAGGCGACGAAAGTCGTGCAACTCAATCTTCCCGGCGTGTTCCTGCAGCGCGAGTACCGCCGATACTACCCCGCAGCGGAAGTGACCGCGCACGTGGTCGGCTTTACCGGGGTGGACGACAACGGGCAGGAAGGCATCGAGCTGGCGTACCAGGAATGGCTGGCCGGAAAGCGCGGAAGCCGGCGCGTAATCAAGGACAGGCTCGGGCGGATCGTCGAGGACGTGGAGAGCATTCGCGCCCCCCAGCAGGGCCGCGAGCTGGCGCTCTCCATCGATCAGCGCATCCAGTATCTCGCCTTCAGGGATCTGAAGAGCGCAGTCGCCGAGCACCAGGCCAAGGCGGGCAGCATCGTGGTGCTTGATGCGGCCTCGGGCGAGGTGCTGGCGCTGGCGAACTGGCCCACCTATAACCCGAATAACCGCGATACCCTGAATATGGCTCGATCGCGCAACCGCGCGGTGGTGGACCTGTTCGAGCCCGGTTCGACCCTGAAGCCGTTCACCGCCGCCGCCGCGCTGGAGTCCGGATTGGTGGGTCCGGGCAGCGTCATTGACACCGAGCACGGCCGCTTCACCATCGGCAAGCGCACGATTCGCGACGTTCATCCCGAGGGTTATCTCACCGTGTCCCAGGTGATCCAGAAGTCATCGAACGTGGGCTCGGCGAAGATCGCGCTGGCGATGGCGCCGCAGAAGCTCTGGGCAATCTTTTCCGCAGTCGGCTTCGGCGCTCAGACCAGAGTGGGGTTTCCCGGAGAAGCAACGGGGCGGTTGCGCGCCTATCAGAGCTGGAAGCCGATCGAACACGCCACCATGTCCTATGGCCACGGCGTCTCCGTCAGCCTGTTGCAACTGGCGCGCGCCTACTCTGTATTCGCCACCGGCGGCGAACTGAAGCAACTGACCTTGATTCGTCGCGACCAGCCGGTCGAGGGCAAGCGGGTGGTATCGCGGCGCACCGCGCAGGCGGTGCGCAAGATTCTGGAGATGGTGACCCAGCCCGGCGGAACCGCGACGCGCGCCCAGGTCGCCGGCTACCGCGTTGCCGGCAAGACCGGTACTGCGCACAAGCTCGACGGTGCAGCGTATTCGGCGGATCGCTACGTTTCCTCGTTCGTCGGTTTCGCGCCCGCCTCGAACCCGCGCCTGGTCATTGCCGTGATGATCGACGAGCCGGGTGGCAAGCATTATTACGGTGGCGAAGTGGCCGCGCCGGTGTTCAGCAACGTGATGGCGGGCGCATTGCGTCTGCTCGGAGTCACGCCCGACGCGCCGCCCGACAACGTGATTCCTCCAGAGTCGGCACCGCTGATCGGGGAGGAAGTATGAACGCTGCATCGCGCTCGCCGCGGCGGGGTCAGCGCGCCTTCGACGTACGCGAAATCGGCGCGCTCGGCGTGCCCGTCACCGGCCTGGCGGTGGACAGCCGCAAGGTGAAGCCCGACGACGTGTTCCTCGCCTACCCGGGCGAGCATTCCGACGGCCGCCGCTTCATCGACCAGGCAATCGGCGCCGGTGCCGCCGCAGTGTTGTGGGACAGCCGCGGCTTCCAGTGGAATTCCGCATGGAAGCTGCCCAATCTGGGCGTGCCCGAGCTGCGCGCGCAACTTGGAGACATCGCCAGTCATTTTCACGGGCATCCGTCCCGTCACCTGTGGGTCGCCGGCGTGACCGGCACCAATGGCAAGACCTCCTGCTCGCACTGGATCGCACAGTCGCTGTCCCGCCTCGGGCGCAAGACCGCGGTGATCGGAACCAACGGCAGCGGCTTTCCCGGCGCGCTTGAACCGGCGCTCAACACCACTCCCGACGCCGTGACGCTGCACGCGCGCCTTGCCGACTTCCGCATGCACGGTGCCGAGGCCTGCGCGATGGAAGTTTCTTCGCACGGCATCGAGCAGGGGCGGGTCGGCGGCGTGGAGTTCGACGTCGCGCTGTTCACCAACCTGTCGCGCGACCATCTCGACTATCACAAGACCATGGAGGACTATGCGGCCGCAAAGGCGAAACTCTTCCATTGGCCGCAGCTCAAGCATGCGATCGTGAATCTGGACGACCGCTTCGGCCAGCAGCTTGCCACGTCGATCGATCGCTCCCGCGTCAATGTCCTCGGTTACGGGCTGGGCAGAGGCGAGATAGCCGGACACCGGCTGGATCTGTCGACGCGCGGCCTCAAACTGGAGATCACCACGCCCTGGGGCGCGGCCGAACTCGAGAGCCCCATGATCGGCGGTTTCAACGCCTCCAATCTCCTGGGTGTGCTGGGCGTGCTGATCACTTCAGACGTGCCGCTGCGAGACGCGGTGGAGGCGCTTTCGCTGGTCGAACCGGTGCCGGGGCGGCTGCAGATGGTGCGCGAACCCGGCGCGCCGCTGGTGATGGTGGATTACGCGCACACTCCGGACGCGCTGGAGAAGGCGCTGGAGACACTGCGCTCCACTCTCTCGAACGAAGGGAGGCTGCATTGCGTCTTCGGTTGCGGCGGTGACCGCGATCCGGGCAAACGCCGGCTGATGGGTGAAGTGGCGACCCGTCTCGCCGACCGCGTCGTGATCACTAGCGACAACCCGAGGTCGGAGAATCCGCGCGCGATCATCGACGAGATCCTCGCCGGCGCGCACCCGAACTACGCGATCGAAGAGGATCGAGCAATGGCGATCCTGCAGGCGATCAGCGGCGCCGCGTCGCAGGACGTGGTGCTGATCGCCGGCAAAGGCCACGAAACCTATCAGGAAATCGGCGGCCGGCGGCTGCCTTTCGACGATGCCGAAGTCGCGCGTGAGATCCTGCAGCGGCTGCCGCGGCGGGTGGGCCATGCTTGACCTCGTCAGCGCAGCGCAGGCGCTCGACGCCCGCCGAGTCGGCGGCAACGCGGAATTCATGCGCGTGACCACCGACAGCCGCAACATTCGTTCGGGCGATCTGTTCGTCGGCATCCGCGGCGAACGTTTCGACGGCCAGGCGTTCGCCGCGCAGGCACTCGGCGGCGGCGCGGTCGCGGCAGTGGTGAGCGACGTTCCCCGAAACGCCGGAGCCGGCGCCAGGCTGCTGGTTGTTCCCGATACGCGCGTTGCGCTGGGCCAGCTCGCGGCTTACTGGCGCGCGCGCTTTGCAATGCCGCTGATCGCGATCACCGGCAGCGACGGCAAGACCACGGTTAAGGAGATGCTTGCCGCGATCCTGCGCCAGTCGGCCGGCGAAAGCGGCGTGCTCGCCACAGTCGGCAACTTTAATAACGACATCGGCATGCCGCTGACACTGCTGCAGCTTCGCGCCCAGCATCGTTACGCAGTGGTCGAAATGGGGATGAACCACCTGGGCGAGATCGCCTATCTGTCGCGGCTGGCCAAGCCTACCACGGCACTGATCAACAACGCTGGAACCGCGCATATCGGCGAACTCGGTTCCACCGAGGCCATTGCCCGCGCCAAGGGCGAAATATTCGAAGGTCTGGACATGGCCGGGACTGCGATCATCAACCGCGACGATGCATTTGCCGATTTCTGGCGCGGCCTGGCGAAATCCCGGCGCGTGGTGGATTTCGGGCTGGACAGGAAGGCCGCCATTTCGGCGCGCTACGAGCTCGCCGCGGCGGGCAGTCTGGTCACCATCGTGACACCGGAAAGCCAGTTCGTTGCCACGCTCAACGTGCCCGGTCTCCACAACGTCAAGAACGCTCTGGCGGCGGCAACCGCAGCCTATGCGCTCGGGATCGACCCGAAGGCCATCGTCGCAGGCGTTGCGGCCTATCGCGGCGTGAAGGGCAGGCTGCAGCGCAAACGGCTCGCATCCGGCACCACGCTGATCGACGACACCTACAACGCCAATCCGGAATCGATGAAGGCGGCGATTGCGGTTCTGGCGGCGCATGCCGGCCGCAAGGTTTTAGTGATGGGCGACATGGGTGAACTCGGCGATACCGCTTCCGCGATGCATGCGGCAATCGGCGTGTTCGCCAAGCGCGCCGGCGTGGAGCGTCTGTTCGCGCTCGGAGACCTGAGCGCGGAGGCGGTACGCGGCTTCGGCGACGGCAGCGCCCACTTCGCGACCATCGAAGATCTGGTCGCGGCAATCGCTGGCGTGCTCGGCCGCGATACGACATTGCTGATCAAGGGCTCGCGTTTCATGCGCATGGAGCGCGTGGTCGAGGCACTGGGTGCCGTGAACGGGGAACAGACCGCAAAAGGAGGAGCCTGATGCTGCTGCTGCTCACGCAGTGGTTGGCCGAGGACATACGTGCCTTCAACGTCTTCAACTACATAACGCTGCGCGCCGTGCTGGCCACGCTGACCGCGTTGCTGATTTCTTTCGTCATCGGTCCGGTGATGATCCGCAAGCTCACGGCCTACAAGATCGGCCAGTCGGTGCGCGACGACGGACCGAAGACCCATCTGAGCAAGGCCGGCACGCCGACCATGGGCGGCGCGTTGATCCTGGTTTCGATCACGATCACCACGCTGTTGTGGGCGGACCTGCACAACCGCTACGTGTGGGTGGTGCTGGCGGTGACGCTGGGCTTTGGCATGGTCGGCTGGGTGGATGACTACCGCAAGGTCGTGCATCGCGACCCAAAGGGGCTGTCGGCGCGCGGCAAATTATGCTGGCAATCGCTCATCGGGCTTGGCGCGGCCATCTACCTGGCAACATCGGCTACGCTGCCCGCGCAAACCGAGCTGATCGTTCC
>CAYNFN010000479.1:0-5311 GCA_964396485.1 uncultured Alcaligenaceae bacterium | reverse complement strand
ATCACGCATGCGCTGGTGCGAGGCATCAACACCTATATCGTCGAGGACACCGAGGAAGCGCGCAAACAGTTCGAATATCCGATCCAGGTGATCGAAGGCCCGCTGATGGACGGCATGAACGTGGTCGGCGACCTGTTCGGCACGGGCAAGATGTTCCTGCCGCAGGTGGTGAAAAGCGCGCGGGTGATGAAGGAGGCGGTCGCTCACTTGATTCCCTATATCGAGGCGGAAAAGGCGAGGTCCGGCACCAGCGGAAAGAGCAAGGGCAAGATCGTGATCGCCACGGTCAAGGGCGACGTGCACGACATCGGCAAGAACATCGTTTCCGTGGTGCTCCAGTGCAACAACTTCGACGTGGTCAACCTCGGCGTCATGGTGCCGGCGGAGAAGATACTCAAGACCGCGCGCGACGAGAACGCCGACATCATCGGGCTCTCCGGATTGATTACGCCGTCTCTGGAGGAAATGGCGCACGTAGCCAAGGAGATGGAACGCCAGGGCTTCAAGGTGCCGCTGCTGATCGGCGGCGCCACCACTTCGCGCGTGCACACGGCGGTGAAAATAGAGCCGAATTATTCGGGTCCGACGGTATGGGTTCCGGACGCTTCGCGCGCGGTCGGCGTGTGCACCAGCCTCATTTCGACCGAGATTCGCGATGATTATGTGCGCAAGATCAGGCAGGAGGCGGAAAAAACCCGCACCCAGCACAAGGGCAAGAAAGGCCAGGGGCCGCACTACCCGATCGCGGATGCCCGTAAACACGGCTTGCAGACCGACTGGAAAGCCTACGTCCCGCCCGTGCCCGCCTTTAGCGGCCTGAAGGCGTTCCGCGACTATCCTCTCGAGGAAATCGCGAAAGTGATCGACTGGACGCCGTTCTTCCAGACCTGGGAGCTTGCGGGCCGCTATCCGAAGATCCTGCAGGACCAGATCGTCGGCGAAGCGGCGCGCAATCTGTTCGATGACGCGCAGAGGATGCTCGCCCAGATCATCTCCGAGAAATGGCTTGGCGCAGCCGCGGTGATCGGATTATTCCCGGCCAACCGTGTCGGCGACGACGTCGAAATCTATGCCGACGAGACGCGTGCCAGGGCCGCCGCGACGTTTCACTTCCTGCGGCAGCAGATGGTGAAGCCGCTGGACAAACCCAACCACTGCCTGGCCGATCTCATCGCGCCCAGGGACTCCGGCGTGCGCGACTACGTCGGCGCCTTTGCGGTGACCGCCGGCATCGGCATCGATGAAAGAGTTGCGGAATATGAGCAGAAGCACGACGACTACAACGCCATCATGCTCAAGGCGCTGGCGGACCGGCTGGCGGAGGGTTTCGCCGAGCTGATGCATCAACGCGTGCGCCGCGAATTCTGGGGTTACGCCGCCGCAGAGAACCTCGGCGTCGACGACGTGATTGCCGAGAAGTACCGTGGAATCCGTCCTGCGCCGGGTTATCCGGCCTGCCCGGATCATACGGAAAAAGGCCCGTTGTTCGAACGACTCGACGTGCCGGGAAACGCCGGCATCACGCTCACGGAGTCCTACGCCATGCTGCCGACTGCGGCGGTAAGCGGTTTTTATTTCTCGCACCCGGAGGCGCAGTACTTCGCGGTGGCGAAGATCGATCGCGATCAGGTCGAGGACTACGCGCGCCGCAAAGCCATGAGCGTGCAAGAGGTCGAGAAGTGGCTTGCGCCCAATCTGGCCTACGAACCCGGCGCGGTTCTGGCCGCCTGACCGGCGGGGCGCGAACTTCGCGCCGGCGCGCTTGCTCCAATCCCGGTGTAACATCCTTCAGGATCGGAAATGCACAAATGGCGGCCGACTTTCAACACGCAGAAGTTGCAATCCTTCGCCGGGTCGCGGCGGTGTGCCTTGCCGCCATCGCTCTTTCGGCAACCGAGGCTCTAGCGCAGCGTCTGCACAGGTACACCGTCGCAATCGATCCGGAACTCACGACCCTGAACGTGCGCGCGTGCTTCGATGGCGCGCCGCCGCCCTATCTGGTGGCCGAATCGCTGGACGCGCCCCTGGCGTTGACGGAAGCGAGGGTGGAGAGCACCCGCCGCCAGATCGAGCCGAGCGGCTCGATCAGCCTCAAAACCGTCCCCGACGGAGGCTGTATCCTCTATGCGGCCGACGTCTCGCGGCCCATCAAACAACACGACCGCACCGGCGGGAAAATCCAACGTGTCGGCGCGGATCTGCTGACTTCGGTTGGATTATGGCTGTGGCGGCCGGACACTCTCGGCCCCGACGAAGACATCGAGATCACTTTCCTGCTTCCCGAGGGCATTTCGGTTTCGGCGCCGTGGAGACCTGTGGCCACCACGCCCGAGCGTGCCGTGTTCCGCATCGGTCGCGGTCCCTGGGACTGGCCGGCGTCGGTGGCGTTCGGTCGCTTCAAGGAGCGCGAAGTGCGTGTCGGGGGCGCGCGCTTGCGGCTGTCGGTGCTGGACGGATCGCCGGCTCCGGATTTCGAGCAGATGCAGTCATGGATCGCCGACGCGGCGCAAGCGGTGGCCGACCTTTACGGGAAATTCCCGCTGCCGCAGGCGCAGATCCTGATTGTTCCCGGCGCGCGCAGCCCCGAGCCGACGCCGTGGGCTTACGTCGTTCGCGGCGGCGGTCCGGCGGCGCATTTTTTCATCAACCAGCGACGACCGATCCGGGAGTTCTATGACGACTGGACCGCGGTGCACGAACTGTCGCACCTGCTCCTCCCGTATGTCGGTTCCGAAGACGCGTGGGTCTCGGAGGGCGTGGCAACTTACTACCAGAACGTGCTGCGCGCGCGCGGCGGCAGGATGACCGCGCTCGAGGCCTGGGAGCGCCTGCACGCGGGCTTCCTGCGCGGCATGGACAGCGCACCCGGAATGACGCTGGCCCAGGCGACCGAGAGCATGTACCGCGGCGGCACGCACATGCGCGTTTACTGGGAAGGCGCGGCGATGATACTTGTCGCCGATGTGCGGCTGCGCCAGATTACCGCCGGCAAGCAATCCATGGACACGGCGCTCGCGGCGCTCAACGAATGCTGCAGTTCCACGGAGCGCGCCTGGAGCGGGCGCGAGTTGTTCGACAAGCTCGACGAGATCACCGGAACGACGGTGTTTCGCGAGCTCTACGACCAGCACGTGGCCTCGAAGGATTTCCCCGACCTGACGCAGGCCTATCGGTCGCTCGGCATCACGGCCAGAGGCGCCAGCATCGAACTCGCTCCGGAGGGCAGGGAGAAGAAGCTGCGCGACGCGATCATGGAAACCGGAACGCTGGTGATCAGCGAAGTTCCCGACCTGTGAAGGATTGCCGTGACTGAAGTTCTGGTCGTTTACCTGCATTTTGCGGCGATGATCCTGATCGCGGTGTTCCTCGCAATTGAGTGTTTGTTCTGTGTTCCCGGACTGGCACAGGAAAGAGTGAAGCTGCTTGCACGCATTGATCTCCTCTACATGATTGCGGCAGTGCTTGCTCTGGCTACTGGAGTAGCGCGACTCGTATGGTTCGGCAAGGGTGCGGGTTTTTACCTCCACAACCCCGTTTTCTACATCAAGTTGGCGATGTTCGTCGCCATTGGATTGATTTCCGTTCCCCCCACGTTGCAGTATCTGCGCTGGATGCGCATGCTCAAGACGGGCACCGGTGCGGCGGTGGCGGACTTCGAAGTGCTGCGCACGCGCCGCTACGTGCTCGCTGAGCTCGTCCTGTTCGCCTTCATTCCCTTTCTGGCGGTGCTGATGGCGCGCGGCATCGGTATCTAGCTTCCCCAGGTCCCGGCCAATTGAGGTGTATTCCCGTGTTGACGTTTTGCGTCGGTTGGGCCCGCGTGCAACTGGCCAATGGAATTTCGCTGGTCGCCTTGATTGCTCTGTCCGCTGGCGCAGCATCCGCTGCGCCACTGCATCGTTACATCGTGGAGGTTGGCGAATCGCTCGATTTTCTGGCGGTCAAAGCCTGCTTCGACGGCAAGACTCCCGGCACGCTGATGGCTGAAACCAGTGGCGCACAGACCTTTCTCGAAGACGTGCGTTTTCGGTCCGCCAGACCGTTACCGCCGCAAGGCGGCGACGTCATCGCGCTCGACGGGGCCCCGGACAATGCCTGCGTCGACTACCGCGTCAAACTGCGTCCGGCGACCAGCGCTGCCCAGACCGGCGGCCCCGAGACACGCCGCATCGGTCGTGACCTGCTCACTTCGGTGGGCAACTGGTTGTGGCGCCCGGGGGAGCTGGAGGACGGCGCCGACGTGGAGCTGTCGTTTGTTCTTCCGGCCGGCGTTGCCGTATCAGCACCATGGCAGCGTGCGGCGGCCGACGCGGCCAAACCGACTTTCCGACTCGGTCCGACGCCTTACAACTGGCCGGCCGTTGCCGCGTTCGGGCGATTCGTGGAAAGAGAGATGGTCGTGCCGGGCGCGCTGCTGCGCCTGGTGATCCTCGGCGGCTTGTCGCCCGCGCAACAGGCTCGCGCCGAGCAGTGGGTAAGGGGCGCCGCGCACAACGTGACCACGCTGTACGGACGCTTTCCGGTCAAATCGGTGCAGGTGATCGTGGCACCGACGCCGCGCGGGCGCGGGCCGGTGCCGTGGGCCTACGTTTCACGCGGCGGCGGCGCGGGCGTGCACCTGTTCATCGACCCCGCCCGGGCGCCGGAGGAATTCGATCGCGACTGGAGCCTCACCCACGAGATGTCGCATCTGTTCCTGCCGTATGTCGGCGCACGCGACGCCTGGCTGTTCGAGGGATTGCCGACCTATCTGCAGAACGTGCTGATGGTGCGCGGCGGTGCGATCGAACCGCAGGAAGGCTGGAGCCGCCTGATCGCCGGATTCCAGCGCGGTGCCCGTGCCGGCGCGGGCCTGAGCCTGGCGCAGGCGAGTGAACGCATCGCCGTCCGCGGCAACTATCTGCGGGTGTACTGGGCGGGCGCAGCCATGATGCTCGACGCCGACCTGCGGCTGCGCGAAATTACCCAGGGCAGACATTCGCTCGATACCGCGCTTGCGAGTCTTGCCGAGTGCTGTCTCGCGCCGGAGCGGCGCTGGAGCGCGGAGGAACTCATTGCCACGCTGGACCGCATTACCGGCACCACGGTATTCGGCGACGTGATGCGCGAGCAGTTCGAAAGCGGAGATTTTCCGGATTTCAAGCGCGTTTTGGTGCGCGCCGGAGTAACCGTCAAGGATGGTGAGGTCGTTCTCGACCCCGCCGCCCCGGGCGCGCCGTGGCGGGAAGCCTTGATGCGCCCGCTCGCGGCTGCGCCTCGCTAACTGTAGCTGACGCTTGGAAGAACGATACGTCTTACCACGAAGACACGA
>CAYNFN010000478.1:0-1906 GCA_964396485.1 uncultured Alcaligenaceae bacterium | reverse complement strand
GCGGTGGATGGCGATGCCGCCGATGGCAGACGCACCGAGGATCGCGATACCCAGCCAGCCAAGCTTGGCTAAGATGGTTTTTGGCATGTCATCTCCCCCAGATTTTATTTAGGCTGCCTCGACGCGGGCCGATGGACATGGCCCCGGATACTCGGCGCTGTATCCATGACCCCGCGAATAATATCAGCTAGACGCGCCTTCGATTGAAGGGAGAAACCAAGCTTTCAACGAGGAACGAATGTATTAGTCGGGTCTTCGCCCAATGACTTGGGGATTTGCGACTATCGCAGTTCAGCTGCCCATCACACGGAGGGCATTACGATACCAATCCCGACCTTTGACCAAGAGTTTTTTCTGCGCCCTCCTTTTTCCTCTGCGCCCTCTGCGTCGAGCGCTCTTGATCTTTTGCGGTCGCCCCCGTGGGGTCCGATGGCCGGAATGGTACAATTCGCCGCTTTCCGGCGCCCTCACTTTCTCTCTCAGGCCACCATGTTTCCCGCTGACCAGAACATCAAGAATTTCGACCCCGAACTGTGGCAGGCAATGGAGGCGGAACGTCAGCGCCAGGAAGACCACATCGAGCTGATCGCCTCGGAGAACTACACCAGCCCGCGCGTGCTGCAGGCGCAGGGCTCGGTGCTGACCAACAAGTACGCCGAAGGCTACCCGGGCAAGCGCTACTACGGCGGCTGCGAGTACGTCGACATCGCGGAACAACTGGCAATCGATCGCGCCAAGGCGCTGTTCAAGGCGGAGGTCGCCAACGTGCAGCCGCACTCGGGCTCGCAGGCCAACCAGGCGGTCTATGCGGGAGCGCTCCAGGCCGGGGACACCATTCTCGGCATGTCGCTCGCGCACGGCGGCCATCTCACCCACGGATCGCCGGTGAATCTTTCCGGCAAGCTTTATCACGCCGTGTCGTACGGTCTCAATGCCGCCGAGGAAATCGATTATCAACAGGTGGCGCACCTCGCGGAGCAGCACAATCCGAAGATGATCGTCGCCGGCGCGTCGGCCTATTCGCTGACCATCGACTGGCAGCGCTTCCGCGACATCGCAGACAGCGTCGATGCCTATCTGTTCGTGGACATGGCGCATTATGCGGGCCTGGTTGCCGCCGGTCTGTATCCGAGTCCGGTCGGCATCGCCGATTTCGTCAGCAGCACTACCCACAAAACGCTGCGCGGCCCGCGTGGCGGCATCATCCTCGCCAAGGCCGAGCACGAAAAGCTCATCAACTCGGCGATCTTTCCCGGCATCCAGGGTGGGCCGCTGATGCACGTGATCGCCGCCAAGGCGGTCGCGTTCAAGGAAGCGATGACGCCGGAATTTCGCAAATACCAGGCGCAGGTGATCGCCAACGCGCGAACCATGGCCAAGACGCTGCAAAGCCGCGGGCTTCGCATCGTGTCGGGACGCACCGACTGCCACATGTTCCTGGTGGACTTGCGCGCCAAGAAAATCACCGGCAAGGACGCCGAAGCGGCGCTAGGCCGGGCCAGCATCACCGTGAACAAGAACGCGATCCCCAATGATCCCGAAAAGCCTTTCGTCACCAGCGGCGTGCGCATCGGCTCGCCGGCGCTGACCACACGCGGTTTCGGGGAACTCGAGGCCGAAAAGCTTTCCAATCTGTTTGCCGACGTACTCGAAGCGCCGAACGACGAAGCCAGGATCGCGCGCGTGGTGGCCGAGGTGAAGGCGCTTTGCGACCGCTTTCCGGTGTATGCGGCAGCAACGCCGCAGTGACATGTGACAGGTGACAGGCGGAGTTTCAGCGTTAGTTGAACACTTGAGTCTCAGCGTTCGCCGAACACGTTCGCAGAGCACAAGAACGCATCGGACTATCGATTCGGACCGAAAACACCATGATTCTCCTCTACAAGACTGGTTTGGAAGCATTGAA
>CAYNFN010000477.1:0-2566 GCA_964396485.1 uncultured Alcaligenaceae bacterium | reverse complement strand
CTTCTCCCTCCGGGAGAAGGACAGGATGAGGGGCTTTTGCCGGTGTTATTCCCTCACCCCAACCCTCTGCTCCGCTTCACACCCCTTACGGGTGCATATGAGTGTTCCCTTGTCCCGGAGGGAGAGGGGGGAAAACGATGCCCACTATTTACCGGTTGGGTCAGTAACGGCGCATTTTTTCATTCACCACACCGGTGTCTGGCTTGAACAAGGCTGATCATGTTAATGGACTAGGATGGATTCTTAAGTTGAGTCGTGCTGCGAAGCATCGCGCGCGACGACTTTCCAAAAGATTCCACCTGAAGATCATGACCACCGTTTCTGATCCTTTAAGAATAGTTTTGGGTGCAGGAGGAATCCCGGTAAAGGGCTGGCTTCTCACCGATATTGATCAATTGAATATTTTGGTCGATCGAGACTGGCGTTTTTACTTTAGACCTTGCTCAATAGAAGCCATTGTCGCGGAACACGTTTGGGAACATCTCAGCGAGGAGGAGGCATTGAGGGCGGCTCGGATGTGCTTCCGTTATATGCGTCCCGGAGGTCGGCTGCGTGTCGCGGTACCCGACGGGTTTCACCCGAAATCGGAATATATTGACGCGGTAAAGCCAGGCGGAAGCGGGCCTGGCGCTGACGACCACAAGGTGCTTTATAAATGGCTGACGCTTCGACGGCTATTTGAGGCGGCCGGCTTCGAGACGACTGCTTTAGAGTACTTCGATGAGCAAGGAAGGTTTCATTCAATTGAGTGGGCCCCGGGTGAAGGAATAGTTCGTCGATCAATGCGCTTCGATCCTCGGAATCAGGATGGGGAGCTTCGTTATACCTCAATCATTGTCGACGCTATCAAGCCTAAGGAATGACCCCGCTCGCCGCTATTGCACTCTTTACCTACAACCGTCCCGCGCACACGCGGCAGACAGTCGCCGCCTTGCGCGCGAATCCGCTGGCGGCATCGTCCGAGCTGCATGTTTTCAGCGATGGACCGAAGACACAGGAGGCGGCGGCATCGGTCCGGGAAGTCCGTGCGTACCTGCGGACGATCGACGGATTCGCATCGGTTAAGGTTTACGAGCGGGAGCGCAATCTCGGGCTCGCCGCTTCGGTCATCGACGGCGTGACGCGCGTGTGCGATGCGCATGGGCAGGTCATCGCAGTCGAGGACGATCTGCAGGTCACCCCGGGATTCCTCGCGCACATGAACCGGGCGTTGGGCCGGTATCGCGATGAACCGAAGGTCATGCAGATTTCCGGCCACATGTTTCCGGTGGACGTGCCGGCACCGGACGACGCGTTCTTCCTGCCATTCATCTCTTCGTGGGGATGGGCGACCTGGAGCCGGGCCTGGCAGAAATTCGATCCGATCGCCTCGGGCTACGGGCTTCTTAAATCCGATTCGCGGCGACGTCACGCATTCAACATGAACGGCGCCTACGATTATTTTTCCATGCTGGAAGCCCAGCGCGAGGGCGGGGTCGATTCGTGGGCGATCCGCTGGTATCTCAGCGTGTTCCTGAATGAAGGGCTGGTGCTCTACCCTAAGAAGAGCCTGGTCGAGAACAAGGGCTTCGACGGAAGCGGCGTGCATTGCTGGGGCGAGGCCCTCGATCAGGTGGTTGACGCGGGATACACGCCCGAGCGCCTGCCGGCGGTTGGACTGGACCCCGCGGTCTGCGAGAAGGTTTTCGATTATTTCCGTGCGCGGCGCAGTCCGCGCGCGCGTCTGCGCGCGCTTGCGGCGCGATGGTTCGCATGATTCGCCGGCTCAAGGCAGTGCTGGACTGGCAGGCACGGTTGCGGATATCACGACGCTCCGGCGTTGCGATCGCGCAGCGAACCCGGGTGGCCTGGCGAAAGATCCGCTTCCTCGAGGGTTGCAGACTTTCGATCGGTTCCGGTTCCATCGTCGAGGCTGCGATCATTTTCGATCGAGCGGGCGGCTCCATCCGCATCGGCGACAGGACTTTCGTCGGCGCCTCGACGTTCGTGTGCGCGGAGGGCATCGAAGTCGGGAACGACGTCCTGGTCTCGTGGGGTTGCACCATCGTCGATCACGACTCGCACGCGCTGGCCTGGAAGGACCGCAGCCGCGATGTCGAGAACTGGTATGAAGGCAGGAAAGACTGGATGCCGGTCGAAAGAGCGGCTGTGCGCATCGGCGACAAGGCCTGGATCGGGTTCAATTCCATCATTCTCAAAGGCGTAACGATCGGCGAAGGTGCAGTGGTGGGGGCGGGTAGCGTCGTGACCAAGGATGTTTCTCCCTGGACTGTGGTCGCCGGCAACCCGGCGAAGCCGATCCGGCAGTTTGAACCCAATGAGCGATAGCGGACAAAGCTGGGAGCAGGCTGTGCTCTGGCTGCGCAACCAGCCGGACCAGGCAGAACTGGTGCGGGCCTGCTTCTATGACGACCCGCTGATCGATGCGGCGCGCCGTTTTCACCAATGCGGCGAGTGGCGCGCGGTGCGCGAGTTGCTGCCGCGAAAACCGGGGCGGGCCCTGGATGTCGGGGCTGGCCGCGGCATATCCAGCTATGCCCTTGCGCGGGAAGGCTGGCAGGTCACG
>CAYNFN010000476.1:0-8531 GCA_964396485.1 uncultured Alcaligenaceae bacterium | reverse complement strand
GCGCAGGCTTCAATCCGCCGTTCGAGCGGCGCCGCCACGCTCGCGCCACAGCAACTGAAGTAATCCAAATCCCCCGTTAGGAGAATAGTAAGAGGTCAGGCTGAGGCAGCCCTGGATTCTTGGACACCGAAATGGGGGACAATCATCCCGTAGGAGGTGTGCCATGGCAACCAAGGTCAACGTGCGGGACAAGATTGTGGACACCGCAATCGAACTGGCCGAGCGGAGTTCATGGGAAGCGGTGCGGCTGCACGATGTGGCGGCGCAGCTGGAGATCACCCTCGACGAAGTGCGCCACCACTTTCGAGAAAAAGAAGACGTGGCCGACGCCTGGTTCGACCGCGCCGACACCGCCATGCTCAAAGACGCCGAAGGCGCCGGCTTCCTCGAGCTGACGCCACGCCAGCGCCTGCACCGGCTGGTCATGACCTGGGTCGGGGCGCTTGCGCCTCACCGCAAAGCGACCCGGCAGATGATTTACAGCAAACTGGAGCCGGGGCACATCCATATCCAGATACCCGGGCTGATGCGAGTCAGCCGCACGGTGCAATGGATGCGTGAAGCCGCTCACCGTGATGCCACCTACCTGCGGCGCGCTCTGGAAGAGACCGGGCTGACCACGATTTACCTCACGACTTTTTTCTACTGGATGCGGGACGACTCACCGGACTCGGCCAGCACCAGCCGGTTTCTCGACAACTGTCTTGGCGCCGCCGAGACACTGGACCGCGCGGTGTATTCCCGCCAAACCAGCGCGCGAAGAAAAACGGGCGAGAACAACTCTGCCCAGGCTGCTTCAGCCCGGAGCGCTACGGGTCGGAGCAACGACGCATCCGCCGGCTAGCCCGTCGTAAGGCCACTAAGGCTACGGGGTCAGGTCTATACTTTATAGCTGATCGGGCGTAGCCTCTCGCAATGTCCAGACCGCTACGTCTGGAGTTTGCCGGGGCGATCAACAACCTCACCGCCGGAATAAAAAGGGTCAAGTCTTGTTACTTGCAACGTTGAGGCGTACCGTGGCGGCATGGCCCGTCCACTTCGCATCGAATACCCCGGCGCGCTCTACCACCTCACCTCCCGCGGCAACGCACAGGAAGACATCTTCCGAGACGATGCCGACCGCAAAGAGTTCCTCTCGGTCTTGTCCTCAGTGGTCGAACGCTTCCAATGGCGGCTCTACGCCTACTGCCTGATGGATAACCACTATCACCTGATGGTGGAAACACCCAAGGCCAACCTCTCCAAGGGCATGCGCCAGTTAAACGGGGTCTATACCCAGCGTGTCAACCGCCGCCACGGGCGTGTGGGGCACGTCTTCCAGGGCCGCTTCAAGGCGATCGTGGTGGACAGGCAGGCTTATCTGCTGGAGTTGTCGCGCTACGTGGTCTTAAACCCGGTGCGCGCCCGGATGGTGAAAGACCCGGCCCGCTATCGGTGGTCAAGTTACCGGGCGAGCGCCGGCCTGGAAGACCTGCCCGCCTTTCTCGATGCCCCCACGCTGCTGGCGCACTTTGCCAAGTCCTTGCCGGTGGCTCGCCGGCGCTATATGGCCTTTGCCGAAGAAGGCATTCGAACGCCCTCGCCTTGGGAGAGGCTTCAGGGGCAGGTGCTGCTGGGGAAGCAGGCGTTCTTGCGCAAGGTGGCGCCCAGGCTTAAGTCCAAGGCCCTCGCCAAGGAAATCCCCCAAGTCCAGCGCCATGCCGTCCGCCCGAGCCTGAAGCAGGCCTTTGGCCGGCTCAATCCGGGCAATCGCGGGGCGCGCGACCGGCTCATCGCCGCCTTGCACCTGAGACACGGCTATACCCAGGCGCAGATCGCCGCGCATCTGGGCCTGCACTACGCAACCGTGAGCCGCATCGTCAGCCGGCAGATCGATGCAAGAAACAAGACCTGACCCCTTTCTCCCGACCGGGTTCAGGAGCTTGCGAGTCTCGCGAAGAAGGTCTTCAGATCCACCACTTCGCCATAGGCGGACGCCAGCGCGGCCATGAAGGCGCCGTGCACCTGCGAGGCGGGAATGACATTGCCGCCGAACACAAGTTCGCCGGCCGCGCAGGCGTCCTCGACCACCGTGCAGCGGTAGCCCATGTCGAATGCGGCCCTGACCGTGGCATCCACGCACAGATTGCTCATTGCCCCGCAAAAGAAAAGCTCCCTGGCCCCCAACACGTGAAGGACCTTGGCGAGAGTCGTGTCGCGGAACGCATTCGGGTAGTTCTTGGTGATCAGCATGTCGTCGCCTTCCGGCGCAACACGGGGATCGATTTCTATGCCCGGCGTGTCTTCGAGAAGGAAGCCCGCGGCCGGATCTTTTGCCACGTGCCGGACGTGAATCACCGGCATCACCCGGGCGCGGAACAGACCGATCAGTTGCGAGGCTCGCTCGACCGTCCGTTCGATACCCGCAAGCGGAAATTTCCCGTCTGCCAGGTAGTCGCGCTGCAGGCCGATGACGATCAGTGCGGTGTCGAACATTTCATTACGTTTGTCGTTGGCTGATGAATTATAGAGACATGGCCGTGGCGGGCAAATATTGTTGCCGGAAGGCACTTGAAGGGTCAGGCACTTGAAGTGTCAGGCCTACAGGCACTTGAAGTGTCAGGCCTATAATTTATAGCTGATGGGGCGTAGCCTTACGGGATGACCCGACCGCTACGCTTGGAGTTTGCCGGGGCGCTCTACCACCTCACCGCCCGGGGTGATCGCCAGGAGCCGATCTTCGAGGACGACCAGGACCGGCTGGTCTTCCTCGATCTGCTCGCCAAGGAAGTGCTCCAGCAGGGCTGGGTGCTCTACGCCTTCTGCCTGATGGGCAATCACTACCATCTGTTGCTCGAAACCCCCGAGCCCAATCTGGTCCAGGGCATGCGCCGTCTCAACGGGGTCTATACCCAGGCCTTCAACCGCCGCCACCGCCGGGTGGGCCACGTGCTGCAAGGCCGCTACAAGTCGATCCTGGTCGACAAGGAAGCCTATCTGCGGGAACTGTGCCGCTATGTGGTGTTGAACCCGGTGCGCGCCGGGATGGTGGCCTCGGTGCAGGACTGGCATTGGAGCAGCTACCTTCCCACGGTGGGCAGGATGCCCTGCCCGCCCTGGTTGGACGCCGCTGCCGTGCGCGGGTTGTTCGGTGACGGCGCGGCCGCGCGCAGGGCCTACGAACGCTTCGTCGCCCAAGGCCTCAAACAGGCCTCTCCCTGGGAGGCGCTCAAGGGCCAGGTCTATCTGGGCTCGGAGGCTTTCCGCGCCCAGATAAACAAGCGTCTATCGGGGAAAAACCCAAAGGGCGTCTCGCGCCGCCAGCTCAACCCGGTACGCCCGAGCGCACAGGCGGTGCTGCGCGCCGTGGCGAACACCTACGGCATCAAGCCGGCCGCGGCTCTCAAGCGTCAAAGTGGGCCCGCGTTCAAGCAGACGGTGTATCTGTTGCGCCGGCGGGCCAATCTGAGCCTGCGGGAAGTGGCCCAAATGGCGGGGGTGACGATCGGACGGGTGGCGCAGATCCAAAGCGAAATCGAAGCGCTCCCGAACGACGAAAGATTGAAGCGGATCGTCGCCGGACTATAAAGTATAGGCCTGACCCCTTGGATTTTGTATGGAAGATTCAGTCGTCAAGATGGACCGCCGCAGTTTTCTCAAGCGTTCGACGCTGGTTGCCGGGAGTGTCGTCACTGCCGCTACACTGCAAACGCTCGCCGCGCATACCGCCTATGCAAAGGAGTGCGAACCCGACAGTCGCGGGAGGGGCAAGGGACCGATGGGTGAAGGTTACGGTGCCCTCAAGCCGGTGGCCGACCAGAACGGCGACCTGATCCTGGCGCTGCCCGATGGGTTTCACTACACCGCCTTCAGCAAAACCGGGGATGCGATGAGCGATGGCTTCGCGACCCCGGCGATTCACGATGGCATGAGCGCTTTCAAGGGCCCCGATGAAACGATTCGCCTGATCCGCAATCACGAGATTCGCAACGCGGCCGGCAACTTCGCCTTCGGCGTCGTGGGGCCTGTGGCCACGCGTTACGACGTACTTGCCAGCGGTGGCTGCACAACTATTGACTATGATCCGAAGGACAAGCGCATCGTGCGCGACTTCATCAGCATCAACGGCACGCTGGTGAATTGCTCCGGCGGGCGCGCTTACAATGACGTCGGCTGGATCACCTCGGAAGAGACGACCAGCGGCCCCAGCAACGGCTACGGCAAGAAACACGGTTACAATTTCCTGGTACGCGCAGACATCAATGCGCCGGAACCGGCCGTGCCCTTGACCGCGATGGGCCGGTTTGAGCACGAGGCCGCCGTTGCCGATCTCGAGACCGGCATCGTTTACCAGACCGAGGACTCCGGCGGCAACAGCGGCTTCTATCGGTTCCTGCCGAACGATCTTGAGAATCTTCTCGCCGGTGGCGTGCTGCAGATGTCGAAGATCAAGGGTGTGGTCAACTACGACACCCGCACCAACCAGACAGTGGGCGCGGAGCTGCCGGTGGAGTGGGTCACCATCGACAATCCCGATCCGGCTCCCATCACCTCCTCCACCAGCTGCTTCGCGCAAGGTCTCGACAAGGGCGGCGCGTGCTGGAATCGCCTTGAAGGCATTTCCCGCGGCGATGACGGCACCATGTACTTCGTCTCCACCAGCGGCGGCAACGCGGCGCGCGGCCAGCTCTGGCAGTACACGCCCAGTTTCACTGGAGGCGGCACCCTGGTGCTGGTGTTCGAGTCTCCGAACAGCAGCGTTCTGGATTCCCCGGACAACCTGTTCGTGACGCCTGGCGGCGGCATCCTGTTCTGCGAGGACGA
The DNA here is from genome assembly GCA_964396485.1 of uncultured Alcaligenaceae bacterium. GTDB lineage: Bacteria > Pseudomonadota > Gammaproteobacteria > Burkholderiales > JACQAP01 > JACQAP01. The sequence continues at coordinate 3,728 of CAYNFN010000476.1, read as the reverse complement.
TGCCAGCGCCGACAGCGACCCCCATCCGCTCGCCCCGGGGATCACCGAGATCAACCGCCTGGTCGGTATGGGCCGCAGCGGCGAACCGTTCGAATTCGCGGTCAACATTTTTAGCGACACCGAGTTTGCCGGTGCCTGCTTCAGCCCGGACGGGGAAATTCTCTTCGTCAACATCCAGGGCGGCAACAGCATCGGCAGCGGCATGACCTGTGCGATTACCGGTCCGTGGCGCCGCGGGGCGCTATAACACAAACCGTATGAATAGCGATCGATTCTGGCCCCGCTCCGGGGAGCCTTTTCTTTTTCCAAACGCCGGTTCGCGCTATATTGTCGCGATGAATCTAGAGCGCATCACCGTCGAATTCCACGCCGAGCAGGACCGCCTGATGGTGCGGGTTTTCTTCGACAAGACATCGGAAATCCAGTTCTGGTTGACGCGGCGGCTGGTCAAGCGCGTCTGGCCGGTGCTGCTGCAGATGGCGCAGGCAAAACCAGACATCCAGCTGCAGCCCAGCCCCGAGGCACGCAAGGCGTTGCTGGGATTCCAGCACGAGAAGGCGTTGCAGGAAGTCAAGTTTTCCCAGGCGACACAGGAACCCGGGCGCGAGCACCCGCTGGGAAGCGCTCCGATGCTGGTGAGCAAGGTGCGCGCGCGTCGCAATCAGAAAGGGCAGACCGTCTTGTCGCTATCGCCGCACGAAGGCAGCGGCGTGGACCTCGCCCTCGGCGATACGCTGTTGCATGGTGTCCTGAAGCTCATGCAGGACACCGCGTCGAAGGCGGAATGGCAGCTCGCGCTTGCGGTCCCGGCGCTGGCGCCCGCCGCCGAGGAAGAAACCAACCGCACCGTCAACTGAGACGCGGCTGTGGCGTTCTCACTGGCACGAAACCGGTTGATCGCGCCCTTGCCCTCCCTCCCCGCCGCCCTCCGCAATACAGCGACTTTGTTGTTGGCTGCGACGCTATGCGGATGCGCCGCTTTCCGCAGCTACGACGCGGAACTGAACCACACCATCAACCTGGCGGTGAGCGGCAACGTGGATGGCGCGATCAATCTGCTCGAGCGCAATAACAAGCGCGGCAAGAAGGATCTGCTCTATTACTTCGAGCTGGGCGAACTGGAACGGCTGAGGAACCGCTACGACGAAAGCCAGAAGGCCTGGATGGCGGCGGATGTGCAGGTGCAGGCCTGGGAACGCACGGCGGCCACGAATCCGGAAAAGCTGGTCGGCAACGTGGCGAGCGTGCTGATCAACGACAAGGCCCGCCCTTATGAGGGCCACGATTACGAGAAGGTGATGCTGACCACGCGGCTGACGCTCGACCACCTGGCCCGCGGCGATTTCGACACCGCCCGCGTGGACATCAAGAGGACCCACGAGCGCGAGGCGGTGATCGCCGCGCTACGCGAGAAGGAATTGCGGAAGACCGAGGAAGAAGCGAAGAAACACGGCGTGAAGACGGGCTTCAAGGAATTGAACGGCTATCCGGTGCAGACCATCGACAACCCGGAAGTGAACGCGCTCAGGAACAGCTACCAGAGCGCGTTCAGCCATTACCTCGCCGGATTCGTGTACGAGGCGCTGGGCGAACCCAGCCTGGCCGCGGCCGGCTACCGGCAGGCGATCGAACTGCGGCCGAACCAGCCGCTGCTGGAACAGGCGCTGGCCGGGCTGGACGCGCGCACCGGCGCCAGGGACGACAGCTACACCGACGTACTGTTCGTGGTCGAGTCGGGCACGGCCCCGGCGCGCAAGTCGCAGCAGTTCAATCTGCCCTTCCCCTACAAGGACAGGATGCTGATCGTGCCGGTGTCTTTCCCGGTCATCGCGCCGGCGCAGCCCGCCTACATGCCGGGCCAGTTGCAGATCGAGGGCGAAAACACGATCGACGTCGTCGCCATCACCAGCATCGACCTGATGGCGCGCAAGGCGCTGCAGGAAGAGATGCCGGGAATCCTGCTCAGAGGTATCATTCGCTCGACCGCCAAGGCGGTTGCACAGAGCCAGGCGGGGAAGAACGATGAATCCGGGCTGGCCGCGTTCGCGATTGCGATCGGCTCGATCATCACGGAGTCGGCCGACGAGCGCGGTTGGCGTTCGCTGCCGGCGCAGATTGCCATCGCCCGGGCGCGGATTCCATCGGGTACGCACACGGTCGGTTTCGGCGCAGCGTCCGGCCGGCAGGGGATACGCTTCAGCATCTCCGGCCGTTATGAAGTGATCGGGATCAGGCTGATGAACGGCGCCACGATCACCATGCTGCCGCCGCAGCGGACGCCTGCGCCGTCCAAGACGCCGGCGCAGCCGGGCACGGAGGCATCCACAGCGCCACGCGCCGTCATCCGGTCAACCGCCTTGACGGCAGGAACGTTTTGACGATCACGCTGGATTACATTAGGAGCGAACCATGAAAGTGCGCCTGATCACCCTTTTTCTTGCCGCAATGTTTGCGCTCGCCGGTTGCGGCGGCAGCAAGTTCGAACGGCCCGGCTACGCCTTTGGCTGCCCCACCGGCGGCGACAAGAAAATCAAGGACAAGGAAGGGCTGATCGCAGCAAAGGTGGAGAGATCCGGAAAAACAGACGATATCGAAATTGCCGACCTGCGTTGCAGTGAGCGCAGCGGCCTGCTGCGCATCGACGTCGATCTGAAGAACGACGGCACGGAAGTACGCCGCATTGCCTATCGCTTCCGCTGGCTGGACAAGGAAGGCATGCGCGCGTGGGAGGACGAATCCTGGAAACCGCTGCTGCTCTATGGCAAAACCAACTACACCGTGACGACGCTGTCGCCCTCGCAGGAGGCGACCGACTTCCGCATCGTGCTGATGGACCAGGACAAGTGACCAACCGCCGGAACAAACCCGTAACAGGAAGGAGAAACACGATGATGAAGATTGCTTCCGTTCGCCTGATCGCCGCCGCCGGCCTTTGCGGCCTGCTTGTGCTCGCCGGCTGCGCCAAGGACACGGTCCGCTATGGCGACGCGCGCGGGGTCGAGACCGTGACCAACGAATTCGGCTCCACCGACCTGCAGCAGATCGCCGAATCGATGACCCGCTCGATGCTAGGCGCGCCGGTGGTGGCCGGCGGTAACCTGCCGATCGTCACGGTGCAGGAAGTGAAGAACAAGACCAGCGAATACATCGATACCCGCGCCATCACCGACAGCATCCGCGCCGAACTGCAGAAAAGCGGCCGGGTGCGGTTTGCCGTGGATGCGGCGGCGATGCAGCAGCAGATCGAGGAGCTGGAGCGCCAGCAGAGCGAGTACTACGATCCGAAGAAGTCCTCTGAAGTGGGCAAGATGGTCGGCGCGGCTTTCCGCCTGGAGGGCAATATCTCCTCGATCGTAAAACAGGTCAAAGACGTGAAGGACGTGTACTACAAGTTCAACCTCCAGCTCTGGAACGTTCAGAATGGTCTGCTGGAATGGACCGACGAGAAGGAAATCCGCAAGACCACGACCAAGGGTTGAGTTGCGGCGACGCCACGGTTGATGGAATCGGCGCGCAGTTTCGGCGCCAGTTTAGTGTCCTGTTCCGCTGATTCGCCGCTGAAAACCCAGCGAGAATCGGCGCCATGTTGTGTTACGAGTCCTCGCCGTGCGTGTCGGAGCGCGGAAGAGGGGCCCCTCTGGGGATCTGACCGCGGAGACACGCGTAAGGCCGGTGGTGACACGCTATTGGCCGGTTGCACGGTCGCATCCCCGCAAGCGGGGCCCCTG